>JAZBOM010000095.1:0-6040 GCA_036351205.1 Thermoleophilia bacterium
CCGCCCCGTCGTATACTCGTCCCCCAGCAGGGCAGCCTCCGAACGGCAGGTGACACCATGGCCGACCACGACGACCTGAAGCTCGAGCTCCGCCGCCTCGCGCGCGAGCGCGACGCGGTGATCCTCGCCCACAACTACCAGCGCCCCGAGGTGCAGGACGCCGCCGACCACACCGGCGACTCCCTCGAGCTGGCGCGCACGGCGGCGGCGACCGACGCCAAGGTCATCCTCTTCTGCGGTGTCCACTTCATGGCCGAGACGGCGGCGATCCTCTCGCCCGACAAGACCGTGCTCATGCCCGAGCCGCGCGCCGGCTGCCCGATGGCCGACATGGCGACCGGCGCGGGGCTGCGGGAGCTGAAGGCGAAACACCCCGGCGCCGTGGTCGTCTCCTACGTGAACACCTCGGCCGAGGTCAAAGCCGAGACCGACGTCTGCTGCACGAGCGCCAACGCGGTCCAGGTCGTCGAGCGGTTCCCCGCCGAGCAGGAGATCATCTTCGTCCCCGACCGCAATCTCGGCGACTACGTGAACCGCATGACCGGGCGGAGCATGATCCTCTGGCCGGGCTACTGTCACGTGCACGACAAGATCACGACCGGCGACGTCGAGGCGGCCAAGGCGGCCCACCCCGACGCCGTCCTCCTCGCCCACCCCGAGTGCCGCCGCGAGGTCCTCGAGCTGGCCGACGTCGTGACCAGCACCTCGGGGATGCTGCGCGAACCGGCGACCAACCCGGCCCGCACCTTCATCATCGCCACCGAGACGGGCCTGCTCTACCGGCTCGAGCAGCTCTTCCCGGACCGCCGCTTCGTCCCGGTCTCGACGCGCGTCGTCTGCCCCGACATGAAGCTCACGACCCTCGAGCGCTGCGTCGCGACCCTGGGCGACGAGTTCGAAGACGCGGCGCGACACGAGGTCCGCGTCGCGCCGGACATCCGCGAGAAGGCGCTGCGCGCCGTCGAGCGGATGATCGAGTAGGGGCACGGCGACCGTGACCGGCTCGCCGGCACGCGTACGCGTCGTGCTCCCCGCCTCGCTCACGGCCCCTGGGCCCGCCGAGCAGATCGGCTGCGAGGCGGCGACGGTCCGCGCGCTGCTGGACGCCGTCGCCGCCGTCCGCCCGGACCTGGCCGGCCGGCTGCTCTACGAGGGCCGGCTCCTCGTCACCGTCGCCGTCAACGGCACGATGCTGCCGGCGGGGACGGCGATGGCCCATGCGCTCGCCGACGGCGACCGGGTCGAGCTGGTGCCGCCGGTCGCCGGCGGCTGAATCACGCCGGGACGCGGGCGGGCGCGCCGCGGCACCCGAGGCCGACCGACGTCGCCCGCAGCGCCCATCCCCTTCGCAGAGCGGCGCCGGCCGGGGCCGAGCGGCGCCGCTGCCGATCCTCGTCATGTTCCGCCGCCCCGCCCGCCGGGGTATCCCCCCGGCAACCGACGAGGAGGCACCCGTGGACCTGTGGCGCACGCGAAGCTCGCGCACCGAGCTGATGATGGCCGGCCTGCGCGTGATGATGGGGGGCATCTTCCTCGCCGTGTGGGTCGACAACCTGAGGAAGGACCTCTACACCCCCGAGCGCTGGGCGGACTTCGTCCAGGAGTACGCCGACACGACCAGGGTGGGCTTCTACGCCGACATCCTCAACGACTACGTCATCCCCAACGCCGGCGTGTTCGCGTACGGCCAGCTCGTCACCGAGCTCGTCGTCATGGGTCTCTTCCTGCTCGTCGGGCTGTTCACGCCGATCGCGGGGCTCTTGGGAGCCGCCTTCCAGCTCAACCTGCTGCTGGCGACGTCGGGCATCCCGACCGAGTGGCCGGGCACCTACCTCATCATGTTTCTCGTCCTGCTCGCGGTGGCGTTCTCGCAGTCGGGTCGCACGCTGGGCGTGGACGCCGCCTTGGCGGCGCGGACGCCGCGACCGAAGGTGCCGATCTACTGACGCGGGGCGCCGGGCGGAGGGGTGCGTGATCGCCGACGCCGGGCGCCCGGCGTCGGCGACTCGAGGGCGAAGCCGCGCAGCCGCAGACGCGCCACGCACCAGCCGATGTCGCGCACGGCGCGCAGCGAACCCAGCCAGGTGCCGGCGATCTTCGAGCGCCCGGCCCGTTGCCGGTAGCGCGTCTCCCGCGTCATGATGCGGGCGCCGGCGAGGTGCGCCTTCACGGCCATCTCGGTCGGGAAGGCGTAGGCGCGCTCCTCGAGCCTCAGTCGCTCGAGGAGGTCGGTGCGGATGGCGCGGAAGGGGCCGTCATCGCTCAGCCGCAGACCGAAGAGGATCGCCAGGCTGGCTGCCAGCCACTCGTTGCCGAGGCGCTGGTGGAGGGGCATGCGGCCGGCGGCGGCGCCGTGCACCGCGTCACGGCGCGAGCCGATGACGAGGTCGGCGGCGCCGTCGAGCACCGGCCGCGCCAGGCGCTCCGCCTCCGCCGGGTCGTCGGTGCCGTCCGCCTCCATGAAGACGACGACGGTCGCCCCGCGTGCGGCGGCGGCGCGGGCGCCGGTCAGGCACGGGTAGCCGTAGCCGCGACGCGGCTCGTGCAGCACCTCGCCGCCGGCGGCCCGGACGATCCCCGGGCTGCCGTCGCGCGAGCCGTTGTCGACGAAGAGGGTGAGGCCGAGCAGCCCGAGCGCCGCGAGCTCGGCGAGCAGCGCGGGCAGAGCCTCGGCCTCGTCGAGCATCGGGACGACGAGGCGCACGGAAGGGTGCGGCCATGAGCCGCGCGCTCGAGTCGCTCCCGGGGCTGTCGCGTCCATCGTCTCGCGCCTGGCTGGGGCTGGTGCTGCTGGCGGCCGGGCTCCTCGGCCCGGCCGTGGCCGGCGGCCTGCGGGCGCCGGCCTCCCGCTTCCTCGTAGTGTACGCCGTCGCCGTCGCCGGCTTCCTGCTGCTGGTCTCGGCCCGCGACGCGCTGCCGCTGCGCGCCGTGCTGCTGGTCGCCCTGCTCGCCCGCCTCGCCTTCCTGCCGGTGGCCCCTGCGCTCTCCGACGACTACCACCGCTACCTCTGGGACGGGCGCGTGCAGCTGGCCGGCGTCAACCCCTACCTCTACGCCCCCGACGACGCCCGGCTGGACGAGGTCGCCTTCGAGGGCCGCGACCTCGTGAACCACCCCGATCTGCGGACGCCCTACCCGCCGCTGGCCCAGGCCCTCTTCCTCGGGCTCGCCGGTCTCGGGGGCGGGGTGACCGCTCTGAAGCTCGTGCTGGGCGTCGCCGACCTCCTCGTCGCCGTCGCGGTCTGGTGGCTCGCCGACGCGCAGCGAAGGAGGAGGGCGCTGCTCCTCTGCCTCGCCTGCCCGTTCATCGTCGTCGAGACCTGGTGGTCGGCACACCTCGACGTGGTCGCCGCTCTGTTCGTCGTGCTCGCCGCCGGGCTGCTCGCGCGCCGGCGCGACGCCCCGGCCGGCGTCGCGCTCGCCGCCGCGGCGCTCGTCAAGGTGACGCCGCTCGCGCTCGTGGTGCCGGCGCTGCTCGGGCGGCGCGCACGACCCGTCCCCTTCCTCCTCGGGTTCGTGCCCGCACTGGTGCTGCCGGCGCTGCCGTACGCGCTGACCGGCGGCGTGCTCGGCTCACTGACCGAGGCGGGCACGAGGTGGAAGGCCGAATCGGCGGTGTTCGACGTGGTCGACGCGGCGGCCTCCTCGCCCTCTCGCTCCTCTTCCGCGGCCGCGCGCAGACCGCCGCCGTCTTCGCCTGGTCGTGGACCCTCGTGGTGCTCCTGCTGCCGAGCGTCCACCCGTGGTACTGGATCGGTCCCGCGGCGCTCGGCCTCGCCGCCGGCGTCTGGACGCCGGTGCTGCTCGGCCTCGCGTCGCCGCTCCGCTACGCCCGCTGGCCGCAGACGCTGCGCTCCGACCTGCTCGTCACGATCGCCACCTACCTGCCCGCGCTGGCGGCGGTCCCCGAGCTCGGCGGAGCGTGGGGACGACGAATGACTGGACCCGTGCCGGACCGCGGGATCGACGCCAGGAGACCGGACCGGAGTTGTCCGTGATCGCCGACCGCTCGCATAATGGAGTGGAGTTCAAAGACGGACGCGCCGGGACGGACGAGAGCGGACGGACCGAAACGGTGATGTCGACCGCATCCGGAGAACGATGACCGAGCACGGCACGGAGTGCGCACGCACTGTCGCCGGACGGCCCGTGCTCGTCGTCATGGCACGCGAGCTCGTCCCCGGCAGGGTCAAGACGAGACTCGCCGCCGACGTCGGCGACGCGCGGGCGCTGAAGCTCTATGCCGGACTGCTCGCCGGCACGCTGGCGCAGGTCGACCTCATCGACGGCTGCGCCCGGGTGGTCGCCCTGGCCGGCGCGACTGCCGGCTCGATCACCTCGCGCGCCGGCTGGACGGTGCTCCGGCAGCGCGGCGACACGCTCGGCGAGCGCCTGACCGGCGTCTTCGCCGAGCTCTTCGCAGCCGGCGCGACCGGCGTCGTTGCAGTGAACAGCGACAGCCCGCCCATCCCCGAGGAGTACCTGCGTCAAGCCGTGGACCTCGCGACCGCTGTCGCCCCGTCGGGGCGGCTCGTCGTGGGGCCGGCGGCCGACGGCGGCTACTACCTCATCGGGATGGACGCGGCGACGTGGCGCCGCCAGGGCGACCGTGTCCGCGAGCTGCTCGCGACGCCGGCGATGGGGTCGGCCGCGCTGCTCGCGGCGACGCTGCGCGACGCCGCCGAGCGCGGCCTCGAGGTCTGCCAGCTGCCGCTCTGGATCGACATCGACGACGCTCGTGACCTTCCCGTGCTGGAGCGGCTCACCGGGGGCGGCCCACTGCGCGGCGAGCCGCTCGAGCGTCTGCGCGAGGTCTACCTCCACGTGACCCATCGCTGCGGCCACGCCTGCCTGCACTGCTACAACCGCGACCGCGCCGCCGAGCCGGGTGAGCTCTCGGCCACGCAGTGGAAGGACGTCATCGACCAGTGCGCGGCGCTCGGGGCGAGCGGCTTCGTCTTCCTCGGCGGCGACCCGCTGCTGCGCGCCGACCTGCCGGCGCTGATCGCCCACATCACCGGCGTCCACGGCGCAGGGGCACGCTTCTTCTTCAACAGCTTCGTCGATCGCGAGTCGGCCGACGTGCTGGCCGCCGCCGGGCACGGTCGGCTGCGACCGCTGGTCAGCATCGACGGCCCGCGCGAGGTCAACGACGCCCTGCGCGGCGAGGGCAACCACGCCGAGGTGTTCGCCTCGATCGCCAATCTCCAGGCCGCGGGGCTCGACCCGGTCGCGAACACGGTGCTGGTGGAGCCGGCGCTCACCGGCCTGCCGCAACTCGCCCGCGAGCTGCGGCGGGCCGGAGTCGGCCGGCTCCATCTCATCTTCCCGCACCAACACGGCGCTCTGCCCGGGGGCAGCGGCGCCGGCGGCTCACTCGTGCCCGACGGAGCCGCCCTGCTCGCCGCCATCGATCGACTCGTCGCGGTCGCCGACCGGATCGGCCTCGTGATCGACAACCTGCCTTCCTGGCGGCGGCGCGTCGGGGCTCGAAACGACTTCTGCGCCTCCGGGTGTCGGGACCTGGCAGTCGACCCCTACGGCCGCGTCTCTGCGTGCGCCATCACCGTCGGCGACCCGGCCTTCGTCGCCGGCGATGTCGCACGCGAGCCTCTGGAGCGCATCTGGCGAGGCTCGCCGGCGTTGCGCCTCCTCCGCGCCGCCTCCGCCCGTGACAGGGGCGAGTGTGCCGTGTGCCCGGTCGTCGACGCCTGCGGGGGCGAGTGCTGGGTCCAGGCCCACTACGCGGCCCGCGCCGCAGACCGGCCCGCCGGCTACCGCGCGGCGTTCCCCTACTGCGACGTCGTGCGACCACTGCTCGAGCGGCTCGGCGCGGGCGGTCGGGACGCCGAGAGCCGGAGTGTGGCCGCCCCGTCGGCCGAGTGCGTCGCCGCCGGCGCCTGCGGCGGCCAGGCCGCGGCCGGCGAGGCCGCCTACGGCCTCTTCGACTGCATATGAGGGTATTGAGGGCGCGGGCGTGACCCGCGCGGTGGACGCGGACGGGGCGGGTGATGCAATCTGGCATCGCCCGCCCCGTCCG
>JAZBOM010000096.1:0-6235 GCA_036351205.1 Thermoleophilia bacterium
AGCTCGCAGGCGACGATGCGCCCGCGCCCGTCGGCCGTCGGCAGGAGCTGCTGCGTGCAGACCCCCATCAGGGTGGTCGAGAGCTGCACGCGGATCTGCTCCTGCTGGTGGGGCGGGAAGACGTCGATGATGCGGTCGATGGTCTGCGGCGCGTCCTGGGTGTGCAGGGTGGCGAAGACCAGGTGCCCGGTCTCGGCCGCGGTCAGGGCCGTGGCCATGGTCTCGGTGTCGCGCATCTCGCCGACGAGGATGATGTCGGGGTCCTGCCGGAGGACGCTCTTCAGGGCGCGGTTGAAGCTCTTCGTGTCGGCCCCCACCTCGCGCTGGTTGACCATGCACTTCTTGTGGCGGTGGAGGAACTCGATCGGGTCCTCGATCGTCATGATGTGCTCGTCGCGGGTCTCGTTGATCTCGTCGATCATCGCCGCCAGGGTGGTCGACTTGCCCGAGCCCGTGGGCCCGGTGACGATGACGAAGCCGCGCGGCTTCTTGGTCAGGTTGTGCAGGGCCGGCGGCAGGCCGAGCTCCTCGAGCGGCTTGATGTTGATGGGGATCAGGCGGAAGGCCGCCCCCAGGCTGTTGCGCTGGAAGTAGGCGTTGACGCGGAACCGTGCCCGCCCGGGCACCGAGTAGCTGAAGTCGATCTCCCACTCGTTCTCGAGGCGCTGGCGCTGGTCCTGCGAGAGGATCGAGTAGATCAGCTCCCGGGTGTCGTTGGACGTGAGGCGGGGGTAGTCGAGACGCTCGAGCACGCCGTTCACACGGATGATCGGTGGCGAGCCCACCGAGAGGTGCACGTCGCTGGCGTCACGCTCCAGCACTTCCAACAGAATGTCGATGATGTCCACTTCGTCTCCCTTGCCTCGTCGCCGGTGTGGTGATATTTTGTGCGTACCACAAATAGACTGCCCAGAAGTTATTGTTCTAGACACACAAATCTGCGGAGAGCCGAGACGAGGTGGACGAGCAGCACGGCGAGAGGGCGCTTCCCCTCTGTGCGGTAGGTGTCGGCGTCGCGGCGCTGATGATCCGCAGCGAGCAGCTCTGCGCGCTGCTCGTGCAACGCAGGGAGGAGCCGTTCAAGGGAGACTGGGCGCTACCCGAAGGCTTCGCGCAGCGTGGGTCAGGGAGGCCTGCGGAGGGCCTCGACGGGGCCGCCGAGCGCGTCTTCAGGGTGGAGACCGGGATCGATCTGAAGGCGGCCTACGTCGCCCAGATCGGCGCCTACGGCGACCCCGGGCGCGACCCGCGGGGCGACGTGGTCACGGTCGCCTACCTGGCGGTCGCGCCCGTCACTCCCCAGCTGAAGCCCCGGCCGCGACCGGTCGACAACGTCCGGGTGAGCCGTTTCATCCCTGTGGACGTGGCCCTCGAGGCGGGTAGCGCGCTGGCTTTCGACCACGGCCGCATCCTGGCCGACGCCGTGCAGCGCACCCTCGCGCTGGTCGAGTCGACGGCCCTGGCAGTGGCCTTCTGCAAGGAGTGGTTCACCATCCCCTATCTGCGCCGGGTCTACGAGATCCTCTGGGACCTGCCGAGCGGCACCCTCGACGCCGGCAACTTCCACCACCGCATCATGAAGCTGAGTGGCCTGGTCGAGCCCGTGAGCGAGGAGGAGCTCGAGGCCAGAGCATCCGAGGACCGCACGATCGAGCGTCGGCTGGGCATGATGGCCACGCTCGGTGAAGCGGAGACCGGCCGCGGCCGGCCGCCCCGCTGGTTCAAGCGCGGCCCGCTGATCCGCGAGGGTGGGCCGGCCGCGCCGCTCGAGAGGCCGTTCGTACGGCCGCGCGCCTGACGACCGGGTCGGTCGCTTCAGGTCGTGCTGGCGACAGCGGTGGAGACCGAGACCCTTTCCTGCGCCGGTGCTCACGGTGGGCGGCCCCGATCGGGGCGACCTGCCCTCACTCTTCAGTCGCCGGTCAACGGCGCAGATGAAAACCGCGACCCCTCCATGCGTCTAAGGTGCATGTAGGCATCGTCGCGGCGAGGCCGTTCGGGAGCGATCGGCGGCCCTCGTTGCCGATTGGGGGCTCAGTCGTGGGTGTTCCGCGTGAGGCGCGCGCAGGTGCGGCGCCGGCCTTGTCGGTCGACGCCGACAGCCTCGCCGAGATGGGCCGACACGCGAGCTGTACCGAGCCGCGACCAGATGACCGCGCAGATGACCGTGCGACCGCCGACGCCGACCGTGCGACCGCCGACGCCGACACTGCGCCGGGCGCGGCCGCTCGCACCATCGGCACCCGTGACCGCCGGGCGTTCACACAACTGATCCACGAGCATGACCAGCGGTTGCGTGGCCTGGCCTACCGCCTCCTCGGTGACACCGACCTCATGGACGAGGTCCTGCAGGAAGCCTACGTCAAGGCCTTCGTGGCGCTGCCGAGCTTCAATGGGCGGTCCTCGATCGGCACCTGGCTCTACCGCATCACGTACACGACGTGCATCGACGCACTGCGTCGTCCGCGACGGCTGCCCGCACTGCCGGGCGATCTTCTCGAGTGTGTCAGCGATCCGGCGCCCGATCCCGGCGACGAGCTGGCGGAGCGCGAGCGGCTGGCTTTGGCGCTGGCTGCTCTGCCGCCCGAGCAGCGTGCCGCCGTACTGCTCGTCGACCGCGATGGCTATGACTACAAGACCGTGGCCGAGATCCTCGACGTCCCCCCGGGGACGGCGGCCTCGCGCGTGTCGGCGGCGCGCCGCGCGCTGCGTCACGCACTGGGGTCGGCGGCAGCGGAGGAGGAACGATGAAGACCGATCGCGACGGGGAGCTCGGCGCCGCCTTGCGGGGCCTCGAGGTCCCGGCGCACCGGAAGGACTTCTTCGACAAGATGTGGGCGGAGGTCGAGGGCCGGCTCGCGGCCGTCGATGTCGCGCAGGCGGGCGTCGACCTGCCGAAGGCCCATCGCTTCGGCGTGTCCCGCCGGTGGAGGACCTTCGGGGGGCGCCGGCTGCGCTTCGCGCTGGCCGCCGCCCTGACCCTTCTGCTCACCGGCGTCGTCGTCCTGTTCGGTCTGCCCGGCGGTGCGCAGGTGGCCGACAAGCTGCCCGGTGGCTCCACCGCACAGGGCCCCGCCGACCCGGTCTTGGGAGGACCCGAACCGGCGTCGGCCGCCGAGGTCGGGCAGATCGCCCAGGAGGCGCTGCGCGACGCCGACACGATCGTCGCCGACCTCTACTGGTGCGACTACCGAGCCATCCGCTTCGACCGCCCTGGAGCAGACGACAACCGGACGCGGGTCGTCCTCTGCGCCGACGGCAGCTATCGAGCGACCGCCGTGCGACCGCCCCTGGTGCCGGAGAAATGGGGCGACCGGACGATCGACGTTCCCGGCATCGTCGGCAGCGACAAGGGGGAGGACGCCTCCTACGACGCGACCACGGGAGTCGAGCGCAGCTACTACGCGGGTTTCGACCGTTGGATGGTCACGCCGCCGGGCGTCTACAGCGACGAGAACGAGGTCCCACTCGAGCAGGTCGAGGCCGCGGTCTACGTCGACGCCCGGGAAGAGACCGGCTGCGATCCTACGAATGGCAGCGTAAGGGCGATGGCCTACCCGGTTCCCGGGATCGGTCCCACGGTGTTCAGCGGGGTGGTCTATGCGCTGCGGGCGGCCGGCGACGGCACCGTGCGGACGACGACGTTCGACGGTCGTCCGGCGTGGGTCGTGAGCTGCGCCGTAGCGCCGCAGCCGAGCTCGCCGGGGGACGAAGTGCCTTGGCCGAACGGCCCGGACGACAGTCTCATCATCACCGTCGACAAGGCGACGGGTCTGCCGGTGCGGACCCAGAAGCTCGCCGGTGACAAGGTCTTGGCGGAGTGGTGCCTCATGGACCTGCAGGTCGACGTGCAGGTCCCCGAGGACACCTTCACGCTGGACTTCCCCAGCGGACTCTTTCGTGACAAGCCCGTTGGGTCCATCACCCGCGTCGACAACGGCTTCCGCGCTGTGCCTCTCGATCAGGTCGAGGCCACCGTCGGCCGTGCCCCGATGGTGCCGACCCACGTGCCGGCGGGGTACGAGCTCTCGCGGGTCGCCGTGAAGCAGGAGGACACGCTGACCGAGGACGACCTCGGTGAGATGGGCAAGGACTCGTGCTGGTATATGAACAAGGCGCTCACGGGGAGCGCGATCGTGGCGCTGCGCTACGGGCGCGGCTTCGAAGCCCTGGCCGTGACGACGCGGGTGCTCGATCCGCAGGTCACCTCGGAGGCGTTCTCCATCGAGACCGACCCGTTCATCCGCACGTGGCCGGGAGCGACGGATGCCCGGACGCCGGTCGAGTTGACCTCCGGCGTCTTCGCCGGGGGCCGGGGCTTCGTGGTCGTGGGGCCGCTCACCACGCCGCACCTGTGGGCGGTCAAGGACGGCATGCTGCTGATGGTCGGCGGCGACGCGTCGGCAGAGCAACTCCTCGCGGTGGCCGGCTCGGTCGAGGTGTGGAGCTCGCAGTAGCTCGAGGGTTCGTCGCCGTAGGCTCTCTTCGGCAACGCGGCGACGGCGATGCCACACGCCGTCGCCCCGTTCGTTCGCCGTCAACTGACGCGGGCAATGGGTTCACCGACAGGCTCGAGTGCTGCCGCTGCGCCGACGGGACGCGGCGCCACAGCCCGTCACGCCCGCGACATCATCCCGAAGTCTGGTGTCGCTGGTTCGATTCCAGCCGGGGGCACCAACTCGGCACCGCCGCAGCTCCGATCGACGTGGAACGCGGCAGCTGCGGCCAGACCGGGGGCTACCGGCGCGACCGGCGCTCGCCGGCGTGATCGTGCACCGAGCAGTAGGGCGCAGGGTTGTAGGTCGAGAGGACGGTGTCGCAACCCCCCGCCTCGCAGATGCGCCCGCGCCCGTAGGCCGGGACCCTGTCGCTGGTCTTGCCGGTGCTGGGGAGGAGGAAGGCGCCCGCGATGCGCGACTTCACGAGCGGGATGGAACGGTGCGGAGATAGTCCATGGCTGGACCCTTCGTAGACCACTTCAGTCTACGCCGATTTTCGTAGGAAAGCCACCGTGCGGGCCGGCGACGCTGAGCCGTCGAGCGGAGTCGGGGCGCGCGGTCGACGGACACGACACGACCACCCCAAGGAGAAGCCCGCCGCAGCCTGGGGGGAATGCTGACAAGCCAGCCGTGCTAAGACGTGCCTACCTTGCCGCTCCCGGGCGTGTCGCGCCAAGCCGACTCGAGCTTGCCGTGCCACGTCTCGCCATACCAAGCATCTGCGACGGGCACCCCCTACCGTACACCCCCGGCGGCAGAGAGGCGCCGTTGGCTGAGGCGACGCCGGCGGGACGCGCGCCACACGCGCGTGAGTCACCTGCTGCGGGCCGGCGCCCCTCGATAGAGGTGCCCGTACCTACTCCGTCGGTCTCAGCTTTTCGATGACGCCGGCATCCACCCACCAGATGTCGTCGTGAAGGGCGAAGAAGAGGTACTCGCCATCGGGGGAGACGTATGCTCCCCCGGCCAGAGGATCGAAGCCATGTTGCGTCAGATCTATCGCCTCGCCCCACGATCCATCCGCCTCTCGGAAGCTGACGAAGAGGTAGGCCCCGCCTTCGACGTCGAACAGAAGGTAGCTCCCGTCGGGAGCGATGCCTGGATGCGCCTGGCTCCCCCAGCCGGTCTTGATGGGCAGCCGCTCGTAGCCGGCAAAGAGGCCTCTCTGCAGCTTGATCTCGGCCAGGTACGTCTTCCCATCACTGCTGCGCGATGACATGTCGGTGATGTACATCCGGCCGTCCCGGCTTGAGCTCGGGAACATGCCTTCACCCGCGTAGCGCGGTCTCGACCAGCCCGTCTGCGTCCTTCTGACGAAGTAGATGCCGATCTCGGAGGAAGAGCCGGGCTCTCCTGCGGGGGCGGGGCGGCGCCAGGCGAAGTACAACCTCTTGTCGTCGAGGGTGAGGTGCGGCTCGTAGGCGTCATATCCTGCCGTCACCGGAAGCTGCTCCGGAGCGGTCCATTCTCCGTCCAGGAGTTCGCTGAACAGGATCTCCGACGACCAGTCATCTGCGACCCGGTAGAAGTAGTACTCCGTGCCGTCGGGGGAGAAGGTGCCTGAGAACTCAGTGGAATCGGGGTGAGAGACGATCCCCGGGGCGAACACTTCCGCCGTCGTCCCGGGCGGTTCCTGACCGAGATAGGGACCACTCGACGGCGCGGCGGCGGTGGGCGTGGGATCCGGTGCCGGAGCAGTCGTGGTCTCAGCGCTCCCGCAGCCCGCAAGAACGAGC
>JAZBOM010000097.1:0-5073 GCA_036351205.1 Thermoleophilia bacterium
GGCTCGCCGCCCCGGCGCCGGGCTCAGCTCCGCAGCAGCGCGAAGACGACCGCCGCCAGCACGAGCAGCAGCGAGGCGGCGAGGATGAAGCGCGTCGTCAGCCGGTGTCGCATGGTCTCATCCCATCCCGTTGCATTCGGCGACCGGCCCCGAGGTCCATCAGTCGAGGGCGAAACGCTCGGAGTGGATGCGGTCGAGCGGGACCCCGAGGTCGAGCAGGGCTCTCTCCACCGTGTCCATCATGGGGTCGGGGCCGCAGATGAAGTACACGCGGTCGGGCAGTCCGTCGACCGCTGTGCGCCGCAGCAGGTCGGCGCCGATGCGCCCGGTCTCCCCGGTCCAATTCTCGGGAGGGCGGCTGAGCACGTACGTCACCCGCAGGTCCAGAGGCCCGGCGGCCAGGCGGTCGAGCTCGGTGCGCAGGATGAGGTCGTCGGCGCGCCGGGTCGCGTAGATCACCCGGTGAGGACGCGTGTCCCCCCGATCCTCGAGGGTACGCAGCATACCGACGAAGGGCGTGACGCCGACGCCGCCGGCGACGAAGACGTAGCCCGGAGCGGAGTAACGATCGACGCTGAAGGCGCCGTACGGTCCCTCGAGGTAGGCGCGATGACCCACGGGGGTCTCGGGCACGCGGCTCGTCCAGTCCCCGAGCGCCTTGATCGTGAGCTCGGGGCGCTCGGGTCTCATGGCGCTCGACGAGATCGAGAACGGGTGCTGCTCGACGGTGAACGGCGAGTCGCCGAGGATCAGCCAGGCGAACTGACCGGGGAGGAAGCGGAGGCCCTCGTGGCCTTCGGGCTCGAGGGCCAGCGTCGTCGTGTCGTCGGTCTCGCGGCGCACGGCGGCGACGCGCCACGGGCGCCGCCGCAACCGCAGCGGCTTGACGATGCGCACGTAGGCCAGCAGGGCGACGAGCGCCGCGGTCAGCACCGCCCAGAAGCCGCGCTTCCACGGTTCGTCGAGGTAGTGGCCGACGAGCTCGATGTGGGTCAGGGAGAAGGCGACGGCGACGACGGCGAGGACGCCGTGTGCGATACGCCACGGCTCGTAGGGGAGGCGCAGCCCGCTGCGCCAGACCGAGGAGACGACGAGGGCGAGCAGGGCGACGAGCCCGGTGACGCCGAAGCGCGCCCGCCACGGCGCCTCGAGCACGTTGAGCAGGGCGAGCAGCTCGGGGTCGCGCACGAAGAGGATGACCGGGTGCGCGACCACCATCAGCGTGGCGACGACGGCGATCTGGCGGTGGAACTGCACGACGACGTCGATGCCGTAGGGGGCGGCGACGTGCCGCAGGCGCGCGGTCACCGCGAACTGCAGCGCCATCGTGGAGAGGCCGAGGAAGCCGAGGGCGACCGAGAGCTCGGTCCAGAAGTCGCGGCGCGGCGGCAGCTCGTCGAGGCCGAGGACGATCAGGGGGGCGACGGCCAGCCCGAGGTAGAGCCCGATGTAGGCGGAGCCGACGAACAGGCGTCGGGAGCGCCCGTGGTGCACCGGGTCGCGGGGGGTCGTGGCGTGGACTGTCGTCATCATGTCATCCGGACGGGACGGTGGCCCGACGATCACGCGGCGCGGCGTCGGGAGCCCGCCGCCGATTGTACCTCGCAGACGGGCTGCCTCGAGTGGCTCCGCAGGCGACCGTGTGCCGCATGCGCTGCGGGCGGCCCTGTGGCGCGCGTGCTACGGGCGGTCCGCCACCGCAAGCCGTCGCAACGTGTTTCCTCGTCGCGCCGCAGGGAACACGCCCGGTATGGGGCCTCGATGGGGGGCCCAGCCATGGGAGGAGGCAGGCCATGTTGCGCGTCTCCTGCAAGGATATCGGCGTCGAGGGTTGCGAGTTCAGTTGCGAGGCGGAGAAGGTCGGCAAGGTCGAGGACCTCATGCTGGAGCACATCCGCGAGGCGCACCCCCACATGATCGCCGGTCTCACCTGGGAGCAACACAAGGCCCTCGAGACCCGCATCAAGTCGGGCATCCACGCCCTGGAGGCGGGCGCCCAGCCGCACGAGCACGACAGGCGCCTCACACTGCGCGTCGCCTGCCGCGACCTCGGCGTCACCGGCTGCGACTTCGTGGCCGAGGGCGAGAAGGCGCGGCACGTCGAGGAGAAGATGTTCGACCACATCCGCGAGTGGCACCCGGAGCTCATCGCCGGCCTCAACTTCAAGCAGTACGGCGAGTTCGAGCACCGCGTCAAGGCGGCCATCGTCCACGAGGCGGAGGGTTCGGAGGCGCGGCACGCTGCGTGAGGGCGCGTCGCGCCCGCCGACGCGCCCGACGTGATGTGTCACGGGCGCGCGCCGAAGGAGGCGCCGCCTAGCCCCGGTCGCGCAGGTCCAGCACGCGGGCCGCCGCCGCCCCGGCGGTGCGCTCGATCGTGCCCGGCTCGACCAGCTTGACGCGCGTGCGCAAACCCAGGGCCGACTGCAGCCGGTCGGCCACGGCGCGCTGGAAGGCGACCATGTCGCCCATGACGTCGGTGAACACGCGCTCGTCGACCTCGAGGCGGATCTCGAGGTCGTCGAGGTTCTTCTTGCGGTCGACGACGACGAGGTAGTGCGGGCGCACGCCCTCGATCTTGACGAGCACGTCCTCGATCTGGCTGGGGAAGATGTTCACGCCGCGCACGATGAGCATGTCGTCGGTGCGCCGCCGCACCTTCGCCATCCGCGCCAGCGTGCGGCCGCACTCGCAGCGCGCCGTGTCCAGGGCGGTCACGTCGTGGGTGCGGTAGCGGAGGAGCGGGAAGGCCTCCTTGGTCAGCGTCGTGAGGACGAGCTCGCCCTCCTCGCCGTGCTCGAGCGGCTCACCGCTCGCCGGGTCGACGATCTCGAGCAGCAGGTGGTCCTCGTTGACGTGCAGTCCGCAGTCGCAGTCGCACTCGCCGGCGACGCCGGGGCCCATGACCTCGGAGAGGCCGTAGTTGTCGGTGGCGCGGATGCGCAGGCGCTGCTCGATCTCCGCCCGCATCGCCTCCGAGCACGGCTCGCCGCCGAAAAGGCCGAGCCGCAGCTTGAACGAGGCGATGTCGACGCCGAGCTCGTCGGCCTGCTCCGCCAGGTACAGGGCGTAGGACGGCGTCGAGACCAGCACAGTGGTACCGAAGTCGCGCATCATGACCAGGTGGCGCTCGCTCTGCCCGGCGCCGGCGGGGATGATCGTCGCCCCGATGCGCTCGATGCCGTAGTGCAGGCCCCAGCCGCCGGTCGACATGCCGTAAGGGAAGGCCATCTGGACGAGGTCGCCGCGCTGCACCCCGGCCGCCGCGGCGACCCGCGCCGTCAGCTCCGTCCAGGTGTTGACGTCGCCGCGCGAGTAGCCGACCACGACCGGCGTGCCGGTCGCGCCCGAGGAGGAGTGCACGCGCACGACCTCGTCGAGCGGCAGGGCGAACAGGCCGAAGGGGAAGCTGTCGCGCAGGGCGCTCTCGTCGGTGAACGGCAGGCGGCGGACGTCCTCCAGGGCGCGGATGTCGCGCGGCCGCACGCCGCGCTCCTCCATGGCGGCGCGGTAGTGCGGTACGCGCTCGTAGGCCCACGCCGTCGTCATCTGGAGACGTCGCAGCTGGAGCTGGTGCAGCGCCGCGCGGTCCATGCACTCGTATTCCGGGTTCCAGATCATCGGTCGTCTCCTTCAGCCTGCCACGTCCCGAGGTAGATGGTCTGCACCGACTCGTCGGCGAGGAGGTCGGCGGACGGCCCTTCCAGCACGACGTGGCCCGTGCGCATGACGTACCCGCGATCGGCGTGCCTGAGCGCCAGGCGGGCGTCCTGCTCGACGAGCAGGATCGTGAGGCCCGCCGAGCGCAGCTCGTCGAGGGCGGCGAAGATCTCGGCGATCACCTTCGGCGCCAGGCCCAGGGACGGCTCGTCGAGCAACAGGAGGCGCGGCTGCGACATCAGCGCGCGGCCGACCGCCAGCATCTGCTGCTCGCCGCCGGAGAGGGTCTCGGCGGGCTGCGCCGCGCGCTCCTCGAGCACGGGGAAGAGGGAGTGCACGCGAGCCAGGGCCTCGGCGGTCGCCGTCTTGCGCTTGCGGCCCGCGCCGTAGGCGCCGAGCGCCAGGTTCTCGCGCACCGTCATGGGGCCGAAGAGCAGGCGGCCCTCGGGCACGAGGGCGAGGCCGTCGCGCACGAGCCGCTCCGGGCGCGCGGTGCCGACCGGGGCGCCGCGGTAGGCGACCGTCCCGGCGCTCACGGCGACGAGCCCGACGATCGCCTTCAGCAGGGTCGACTTGCCGGCGCCGTTGGCGCCGATCACGGCCACGAGCTCGCCCTCGGCGACCGTGAGGTCGATGCCGTGGAGCACGGCGGCGTGTCCGTAGCCGGCGTGCAGGCCGGCGAGCTCGAGGAGTACGCCGGCCTCAGTCATCGTCGTCCCCTCCCTCGCCGAGGTAGGCGGCGATCACGGCGGGGTCCTTCTGGATCATCCGCGGCGGGCCCTCGGCGATCTTGCGCCCCCGATCGAGCACGACGATCTCGTCCGAGACTTCCATCACCAGCCCCATGTGGTGCTCGACGATGACCACGGTGATGCCGGCGTCCCTGACCCGATATAGCGTCTGGACGAGCTCGCGGCTCTCGGTCGCGTTCAGGCCCGCGGCGGGCTCGTCGAGCAGCAGGAGCCGCGGGCCGGTGGCCAGGGCGCGGGCGATCTCGACCAGGCGGCGGATGCCGGCGGGGAGGTCGGCGGCCGGCACGTCGACCCACTCCTCGATGCCGATGAGGCGCAGCAGGCGGCCGGCCTCGGCGCGGGCGTCGCGGTCCTCGGCCAGCGCCGAGGGCAACCTGAGCATCGCCGCCGCGAAGCCGCGCCGCTGGCGCGCCTGCCTCCCGACCATGACGTTCTCGCCGGCCGTCAGCTCGTCGAAGAGCTGCGTGTTCTGGAAGGTACGCGCGACGCCGGCGCGCACCGTGTCGCGCGGGCGCCGGCCGACGAGCTCGGCGCCGGCGAAGACCACCGGCCCCGAGTCCGGCCGGTCGAAGCCGGTCAGGGCGTTGAAGAGCGTCGACTTGCCGGCGCCGTTGGGGCCGATCAGGGCCTTGATCGTGCCTTCGAAGACGTCGAACGAGAC
>JAZBOM010000098.1:0-9465 GCA_036351205.1 Thermoleophilia bacterium
AGGCGCGTGTCGTGGGCGCTGGCGGCGGGGCCGTAGGCGGTGACCCGGGTGTCCCCGGCGCCGAGCGCGACCGTCGCCTCCTCCCCGTGCTCGAGCAGCCTGGTCGCCGCCTCGCGGCGGCGCTCCTCGAAGGCCGCCGCGCGCTCGCGGGCGGCGCGCCCGGCCGCGCTCACGCCGGCGCGCGAGCGCCGCGCCCAGAGCCCGAGCGACGAGCCGGTCACGAGCAGCACACCGGCGAAGGCGAGAGCGATCACGAGCACGTTCACGCCGAGCCGGCCGACCAGCGCCTGGAGCGGCGCGTAGACGACCTCGCCGGCGAGGCCGCCGTGCTCGGCCATGTACGCGGCCACGAAGAGCTCGTCGGGGCGTTCGCCCCCGAACAGGCCGAAGCTGTCGGCAGCGGCGGCCAGGAGCAGGGCGACCGAGAGACAGGCGACACCGGCGCTGACGCCCCGTCGCGCCGGCCGGTCGCCGCCGCTCACCAGCAGGTAGGCCACGTAGCAGAGAAGCGGCGGGACGACGTAGGCGCCCACGCCGACCGTGAAGCGCAGACCCTCGGCCAGCCAGCCGCCGAGACGACCGCCCTCCCAGCCGAAGTACAGGGTGAAGACGAGGAAGGCGGCGATGGCGACGCAGGCGATCGCCGCCAGCTCGCGCCCGTGGTGCGAGCGGCGTTCGTCGCGTTCGGCGCGGGCGGGGGTGGCGCGCGGGCGAGGACGCTGCGCGGCGCCCGCCCGCCCCTTCGCCTGCTTCGAGCGTGCGTTCGCCATGAGATGCCTGTTCGACGCCGGCGGCGCGAATCCTCATCGCGGGCACGCACATCCGCGCCCGCGACCGGGACTCAGTGCGAAGCGCCGACTCCTCGCCTGCGAGCCGCGACGCCGGTCAGCGTCGCCCGCCGCTCCCCCCGACGAGCGCCCGGCGGTCCTCAGACCTCGACGACCACCGGCATGATGAGCGGCCGCCGGCGCAGCGTCTTGTAGACGTGGTCGGCGAGCGCGTCGTGCACGTCCTGCTTGAGCAGCGTCTGCCCGGTGACGCGCTCCCGCGCCGCCTCGCGGAGTCGCTCCTCGAGGGCCGCGGCGGCCTTGCCCAGCACGTCCTGCTCGGTCTCCCCGTCGTGCAGGAAGCCGCGCGCCACGAGCTCGATCGGGGCCACCGTCTTGCCCGTCTGCACGCTGAGCGTGACGACGGCGATCAGGATGCCGTCCTCGGAGAGCTGCTGGCGGTCGCGCAGCACGGCGCCGTCGGCGTCGCCGAGCTCGAGCCCGTCGACGAACACCATGCCCGCCTGGACCTTGCCCGTGACCTCGGCGCTCTCCTCGTCGATGTCGAGCACGTCGCCGTTCTCGAGGATGAAGATGCGCTCGTCGCCGATGCCGGCCTCGCGCCCGAGCTGGGCGTGGATGTGCTGATGGCGATACTCGCCGTGCACCGGGACGAGGTACTGCGGGCGCATGAGGTTCAGCAGCATGCGCAGGTCGTCCTGGGAGGCGTGACCGGAGACGTGGACGCCGCTGTTCTCGCCGTGCACCACCCGCGCCCCCGACTGCAGCAGGCGGTTGATGGTGTCGGTCACGCTGAGCTCGTTGCCGGGGATCGCCTTGGCCGAGATCACGACCGTGTCGCCCTCGTTGAGGACGACCTGGGGGTGGTCGGAGAAGGCCATCCGCGACAGCGCCGAGAGCGGCTCACCCTGGCTGCCGGTCGACAGCACGAGGATCTCGTCGGGGCGGTACTCGTCGATGTCGGCGAGCTTCACCATGGATCCCTCGGGGACCTTGAGGTAGCCGAGGTTGCGGGCGACGTTGACGTTCTTCACCATCGAGCGCCCGGAGACGGCGAATTTGCGCCCGTGGAGGTGGGCGATCTGGATCGCCTGCTGGATGCGGTGGATGTGCGAGGCGAAGCTGGCGACGATCACGCGCCCTTCGGCCTCGGCGAAGATCTGGTGGAACGCCTGCCCCACCGTGCTCTCCGACGGCGTCGAGCCCAGGGACTCGGCGTTCGTCGAGTCGCCGAGCAGGGCGAGGACGCCCTCCTCCCCGAGCCGCGCGAAGGCGTCGACGTCGGTCTTGCGGCCGTCGATCGGCGTGTGGTCGAACTTGTAGTCGCCGGTCACGACGATCAGGCCCAGTCCGGTGCGCAGGACCACGGAGAGCGCGTCGGGCACGCTGTGGCTGACGGCCACGAACGAGACGTCGAACGGCCCCAGCTGCAGCTTGCTGCGCTCGGTGACCTCGTGGAGCTCGACGCGCTTGAGCAGCCCGTGCTCGTCGAGCTTCGACTTGGCGATCGCCAGCGTGAGCCGGCTGCCGTACACGGGCACGTTCAGCTGCTTGAGCACGAACGGGAGGGCGCCCTGATGGTCCTCGTGACCGTGGGTGATCACGAAGCCGAGGACGTCGTCGCGCCGCTCGAGCAGGTAGGTGACGTCGGGCAGGACGAGGTCGATGCCGAGCATCTCGTCGCGGGGGAATTCGAGACCGCAGTCGACGACGACGATCTTGCCGTCGTACTCGATGGCGGTCATGTTCTTGCCGATCTCACCGACCCCGCCGAGCGGGATGATGCGAACGGTCGGGCGTTGGCTCACAGGAGCTCCAGTCGTTCGAGTTGGCCGCGCACGACGGCCCGCTCCTCGTCGGTGGCGGGGACCAGCGGCAGGCGCAGGCCCCCGACCTCGATGCCGAGCAGGTCGACGGCGGCCTTGATGGGGATAGGGTTGGTCGTGACGAAGAGGGCCTTGTAGAGCGGCTGCAGCTCGGCGTCGATGGCCTCGGCCTCGGCCAGGCGGCCCTCACGCACGCAGGCCGCCATCGCGGCCATCCGCGGGCCGACCACGTGGCTGGCCACGCAGATGCCGCCGAGGCCGCCGACGCGCAGCACGTCGAGCAGCATGTCGTCGTTGCCGGCGTAGATGCCGATGTCGGAGCGCTCGACGAGCCGGGCGAGGTCATCGCGGTCGGGGTTCGCCTGCTTGACGGCCACGATGCGCTCGATCTCGCCGAGCACGGCGAGCGCGTCCGCCGAGAGGTTGACCCCCGACCTCCCCGGGATGTTGTAGATGATGACCGGCAGCGGGCTGGCCGCGGCCACGGCCTTGAAGTGCTCGATGAGGCCGCGCTCCGGCGGCTTGTTGTAGTAGGGCGTGACGACCAGGGCGGCGTCGACGCCGCACTCCGCCGCCTTCTTCGTCAGGGTGATGGTGTGACGCGTGTCGTACGTGCCGGTGCCGGCGATCACGCTGGCGCGCTCGCCGACCGCCTCGAGCACGGTGCGGAACATGGCGAGCTTCTCGTCGTCGGTCAGGGTCGGCGACTCGCCGGTCGTGCCGGCGACGACGAGCCCGTCGGAGCCGTGGTCGACGAGCCAGACGGCGAGCTCGGCGAGGCGTTCATGGTCGACGGCGAGCTCGCGGTCGAACGGCGTCACCATCGCCGTGATGATGGTCCCGAAGCTGGTGTCCATCTCTCCGCCCTCCGTGTCGGCCGACGCGGTCACTGTGGCTTCACTCACCGAGTAGGTTCTCCAGACCCACGACGGAGTCCTTGAGGGTCGAGACCCGCCGTATGGCGAGGAGCACGCCGGGCATGAACGAGGCGCGCGAGTACGAGTCGTGACGCAGCGTGAGCGACTCGTTCTCGCCGCCGATCAGGACCTCCTGGTGGGCGACGAGGCCGGGCAGGCGCACGCTGTGCACGCGCACGCCGTCGACGTCGAGGCCGCGGGAGGGCGCCTCGCCGGGCAGGCCGGTGATGCGCGACCCCTCGGCCTCGACCATCAGCCGCGCCGTGCGCAGGGCCGTGCCCGAGGGCGCGTCCTTCTTGCCTGCCTCGTGCAACTCGACGACCTCGGCGTACTCGTAGTGCCGCGCCGCCTGACGGGCGAACTCCATGAGCAGGACGGCGCCGAGGGCGAAGTTGGGCGCGACGAACAGCCGGGCGCCGCTCGCCGCGGCCTGCTCGCGCAGGCCGGCGAGCTGCTCGTCGCCGAGCCCGGTCGCGCCGACGACGGTGTGCACCCCGGCGGCGAGCGTCGCCCGGCTGTTCTCGTAGACCGAGGCCGGCAGGCTGAACTCGACGGCGACCTCGGCGCGCACGGCCGCGAGGGCCGCGCCGAGGTCGGCGAAGGCCGGCGCGTCGACGGGCGGCCGCGGGGCCTCGGCCGAGCCGAACTTCGGGTCGACCAGACCCACCACGCGCAGGTCGTCCTGCGCCGCGACCGTTTCAGCCGTGAGGGCGCCCATCTTGCCCAGGGCGCCGACGACGAGGACGTCGGTCATCGCTCCTCCCAGGTGAAGTCTTCGGTGAGCGCCCGGAACGGCGCCGCGTCGGGGCCGATGCAGACCGCCGACCAGCGCTCCGGGGCGTAGTAGCGCGCGACCGCGGCGAGCACGTCGTCGCGGCTCACGGCGTCGACGTGCGCGACGATCTCGTCGAGCGACAGCACGGGCAGCTCGAGCAGTACCGAGCGGCCCAGTGACTGCATGCGGCTGGTCACGCTCTCGTGGTTCAGCGCCAGTTGCCCCTTGAGGTGGTTGCGCGCCCGGTCGACGGCCGCGTCGGTGACCTCCTCGGAGAGCCGGGCGAGCACGTCGAGGGTCACGGCGAGGGCCTCGCTGACGGCGCCCTCGCGCGAGCCGACGTAGACGGCCGTGAGGCCGGCGTCGGCGTAGAGCGAGGTGTATGAGTAGACGGAGTAGGCGAGCCCGCGCCGCTCGCGCACCTCCTGGAAGAGGCGCGAGCTCCACGACCCCCCGAGGATCGCGTCGGCGACGAAGACCGCCCAGCGGTCGGGGTCGGCGCGCCGCGGCCCGGGGCCGCCGAGACAGATGTGGTACTGCTCGGTGTCCTTCTCGGAAAAGTGGGCCACGTGGCGCTCGTCGGGCGGGCCGAGCACGGGGCGCGGCACCTCGGCCCCCGGCTCGGGGCGGAAGTGCCGCGTGGTGAGGTCGCAGAGCCGGGTGTGGTCGACGTGGCCGGCGGCGGCGATCACGATCCCCGGGTTCACGTAGTGCTCGTCGTGGTAGGAGCGCACGACGGCGTCGTCGAGGCCGGCGAGCGTCGCGGTGTGGCCGATGATGGGCCGCCCCAGCGGGTGGTCGCCGAAAACGGCGCGCGCGAGGTCGTCGTGCACGAGCTCGGGCGGCGAGTCCTCGTACATCGCCACCTCTTCGAGCACGACCTCGCGCTCGTGGTCGAGGTCGGCGAAGGACGGCCGCGCGACCATCTCGGCGAGCACCTCGAACGCCCTGTCCAGGTCTTCGTCCAGGCAGCGCACGTGGACGATCGTGTGCTCCTTCGAGGTGGCCGCGTTGGGCTCGGCGCCCATGTCGTCGAAGATGTGGGCGATGTCCCACGCCGAGAAGCGCGCCGAGCCCTTGAAGACGAGGTGCTCGATGAAGTGCGAAACGCCGCCGAGCTCCGGCGGTTCAAGCCGGGACCCGGCGGCGATCCACACCCCGAGGGCGACCGAGCGGACGCCGTCGATGCGTTCGCTCGCGACCCTCAGGCCGTTCGTGAGCAGAGAGAGCTCGTAGTGCGGCGTGACGACCTCCGACTGCCGCTTACGACTCTGGCTGCTCGGGCGCCTGCACGGGACGCAGGCCGATACGGCCGCGCGCCTTGTCGATCTCGACCACCTCGACGGTGACGATGTCGCCGCGCTTCATGACGTCCTCGACGGAGCTCACGCGCTGGCCCTTGGGAGCCATGCGCGAGATGTGCACGAGGCCGTCGGTGCCCTTCTTCAGCTCGACGAAGGCGCCGAAGTCGGTCGTCTTCACGACCTTGCCGGTGAAGACGTCGCCGACCTCGACCTCCTTGGTCATGGCGGTGATGCGGCCGATCACGGCGTCGGCGGACTCCTTGTCGGCGGCGCAGATGAAGATCGTGCCGTCGTCCTGGATGTCGATGTCGACGCCGAACTCGTCGGTCATGCCGCGGATCGTCTCGCCGCCCTTGCCGATGACGAGGCCGATCTGGTCGGGGTTGATCTGGATGGTGAAGATGCGCGGGGCGTACGGCGAGAGCTCCTCGCGCGGCTCGGGCAGCGTCTCGAGCATGCGCTCGAGGATGAAGAGCCGGGCGCGCCTGGCCTGCTCGAGCGCACCCTTCAGGATCTCGAAGGTCACGCCGGTGATCTTGATGTCCATCTGCAGGCCGGTGATGCCCTCGCTGGTGCCGGCCACCTTGAAGTCCATGTCGCCGAGATGGTCCTCGACGCCGGCGATGTCGGTGAGCACGACGTAGTCGTCGCCCTCCATGATGAGACCCATGGCGATGCCGGCCACGGGGGCCTTGATCGGCACGCCGGCGTCCATCAGGGAGAGGGTCGAGCCGCAGACCGAGGCCATCGACGACGAGCCGTTGCTCTCGAGGATCTCGGAGACGAGGCGGATCGTGTACGGGAAGTCGACCTCTTCGGGCAGGACCGGCACGAGGGAGCGCTCGGCGAGCGCGCCGTGGCCGATGTCGCGGCGCTTGGGGCCGCGCATGAAGCCCGTCTCCCCCACCGAGTACGGCGGGAAGTTGTAGTGGTGGATGTAGCGCTTCTTCTCGACCACCGAGAGGTCGTCGATGCGCTGGAACTCGCCGGTGCCGCCGAGGGTGAGCAGCGTGAGCGCCTGCGTCTGGCCGCGCGTGAAGAGTGCGCTGCCGTGCGTGCGCGGCACGATGCCGACCTCGGAGGTGATCAGGCGGATCTCGTCGGTCTTGCGCCCGTCGGGGCGGCGCTTCTCGACGGCGATGCGGTGACGGATGATGTCCTTCTCGAGCTTGGCCACGGCGCGCTTGACCTGGAGCACGCGCTCCGGGTCGGGCTCGTCGCCGCCGGCGAGCTGCTCGAGGGCGCGGGTGCGCACGTCGGCGGTCGCCGTCTGGCGCTCGAGCTTCTCGACGACCTGCGTCGCCGCGTCCATGTCGGCCCCGAAGGCCGACTGCACCTCGGCGAAGACGCCGGGGTCGACGGTCGCCTCGACGACCTCGCGCTTGGGCACGCCGGCGAGCTCGCGCAGCTGGAGCTGCACGTCGACCAGCTTCTTGATCTCGCCGTGCGCCAGCTCGAGCGCCTCGAGGATCAGCTCTTCGCCGACCTCCTTGGCGCCGGCCTCGACCATCACGATGGCGTCGGCGGTGCCGGTCACGATGAGGTCGAGCGTCGACTCCTCGTAGGCCTCGGTGAGCGTCGGGTTCACGACCAGCTCGCCGTCGATGTAGCCCACGCGCACCGTGCCGACCGGCCCGTTGAACGGGATCTTCGAGATCGTCAGGGCGGCGGAGGCGCCGATGCTGGCGAGCACGTCGTAGGCGTTCTCGCGGTCGCTCGACAGCGTGGTCGCCACGATGTGGACCTCGTTCATGAAGCCCTTGGGGAACAGCGGCCGGATCGGGCGATCGATCTGGCGGTCGGCCAGGATCGCCTTCTCGCTCGGCCGCGACTCGCGCTTGATGAAGCCGCCGGGGATCTTGCCGGCCGCGTAGTGGCGCTCCTCGACGTCGACCGTGAGCGGGAAGAAGTCCTGCCCCTCACGCACGTCGTCGCGCATGACCGCGGTGACGAGCACCATGGTGTCGCCGCAGCGCATGAGCACCGCGCCGTCGGCCTGATGAGCCATGCGGCCCGTCTCGAACGAGATCGTCTTGCCGCCTATCTCTACCTCTACTCTATTCATCTCTTCCTTCGTCATCCTCTCCTCCCCGCCACGGCTGCAGCGTCGATCGTCCCAGGGTGGGCGCGCTGACTTGACGGGGGGTGGCTCGAGCCGCTACTTGCGGAGCTCGAGCTCCTTGACGAGCGCACGGTAGCGCTCGAGGTCGCGCGCCTGCAGGTAGTCGAGCAACCTGCGGCGCCGTCCGACCATCTTCAGCAGTCCACGGCGTGAATGGTGGTCCTTCTTGTGGAGCTTGAGGTGCTCGGTGAGCTCGTCGATGCGCTTCGTGAGGAGCGCGATCTGCACCTCGGGGGACCCGGTGTCGCCGTCGTGCTTGGCGTGCTTGGCGATGATCGCCTGTTTGTCGTCGGTCGTGAGTGCCAGGGGAAACACCTCCTCAGAGGCTACTCCGGAGACCCAGTCACAGGTCGGCGGCCTGTGACCGAGAAACGGTCCGCGGTAGGGTACCACACGCCCGGGGGGCGACAAACCTGGGGGCAGCGGTGACCCGCCGCGCGTCACCCTTCGGCGCCTTCGGCGCCGGCGAGACGACCGCTCGCCGCCCTCAGGCCTGGGACGACGCCAAGCCGACCTCGGCGTAGGCGGGGTCGTCGAGCGCCGCGGTCTCGTCGACGTCGCGGCGCATGCGCGCCACGAGCTCGTCGGGCGAGGCGAAACGCTCCTCGCCGCGCAGCCGGTGGAGGAAGTCGACGCGCAGGTCGCGGTGGTAGAGGTCGCCCTCGAACCCGAGCAGGTGCGCCTCGACGCTGACCGGGGCCTTCTCCTCGTCGAGGCTGGAGAACGTGGGGTTGTGACCGATGTTGACCGCGGCGCGGTACCAGCGGTCGTCCACCTGCACGCGGGCCGCGTACACACCGATCCCCGGGAAGATGGTGCCCGCCTCGACCTCGACGTTGGCCGTCGGGAAGCCCAGCGTGCGCCCGCGCCGCACCCCGGCGACCACCCGGCCGGTGGCCGACGGCGGCCGGCCGAGGATCTCGCGCACGTCGTCGAGGTCGCCCTCGCGCAGGAGGCGCCGGATGCGCGTCGAGCTGATCGTGTGGCCGTGCTCGGTGACGAGGTCGACGACGATCGCCTCGTACCCGTGGTCGGCGCCGCAGCGCCGCAGGGCGGCGGCGTCGCCCGCTCCCCCGGCGCCGAAGTTGAAGTTCTCGCCCACGACGACGACGCGCGCCTGCAGCGCCCCCGCGAGCAGGGCGCCGCAGAACGCCGCCGGAGGGAGCTCGGCCATGGCGCGGTCGAAGGGCAGCACGACGAGCTCGTCGGGGCCGAGGGCGGCGATCAGGCGCCGCTTCTCCTCCAGAGAGGTCAGGAGACGAGGCTGGCGCGCCGGGTCGACGACGGCCAGCGGGTGGCGGTCGAACGTCACGACCGTGGCCCGCAGGCCGCGCTCCGCGGCGGCGCGGAGGGCGGTCTCGATGACGCGGCGGTGGCCGATGTGGACGCCGTCGAAGGTGCCGAGGGCGAGCGCCCTCGGCACGGCTTCGGCGTCCATCACGTCGGTCACGAGCAGCATCACGGACCCCTCCGCACGGCCGCCGTCACGAGGACCTCCCGGCGGTCTTCTTCACGCGCACGGTGCCGGTCGCGGTCGCCGGGTCGGCCACGGCTCGGATCGCACGGTCACGGGCTCGGCCACGGCTCAGATCCGCACGAGGAGCCGCAGGCCGGGGCCGTCCTCGACGGGGCCGTAGACGGCGATCAGCTCGCCGCGGTACACGGCGCGCACCGCGCCCTCGGCGGTGCCCGAGAGCCGCGCTCCGTTGCGCACCAGCGGGACCTGGGCCGCG
>JAZBOM010000099.1:0-3038 GCA_036351205.1 Thermoleophilia bacterium
CCCGTCGCGTGTGCCCGACCAGAGGGAGCTGCGCGTGAACCTGACGATCGACGGCCGCCCCGTGGCGGCCGAGCCGGGGACCACCATCCTGCACGCCGCCCGCCGCGTGGGCGTCGACATCCCGTCGCTCTGCCAGGACGACCGCCTCGAACCGCTCGCCGCCTGCCGGCTCTGCCTGGTCGAGGTCGAGGGCTTCAAGGCCCCGGTCGCGGCCTGTGCCACGGCGGCCGCCGACGGCATGGTCGTGACCACCGAGACGGCCGAGCTGCGCGAGCAGCGCGCCCTGCTGCTCGAGCTCCTGCTCTCCGACCACCGCGACGACTGCATCGTCTGCGACGAGGCCGGCGCCTGCCGGCTGCAGGCGATGGCGTACCGCTACGGTGTCGCCAAGTCCAGCTACGAGGGCGAGGCGCGCGACTACGAGGCGCGCGAGGACACGCCCTTCATCGCCTACGACCCCGGCAAGTGCATCCTCTGCGGGCGCTGCGTGAGCATGTGCGAGGAGGTGCAGCAGTGCCACGTGCTCGACTTCGCCGAGCGCGGCTTCGAGTCGTTCGTGACCACGTCGTTCGGCCGCTCGATGGTCGAGACCGAGTGCGAGCTCTGCGGCAACTGCGTCTCGGCCTGCCCGACCGGCGCCCTGCAGGACAAGCTCAGCCGCTTCGCCTGCCGCACCTGGGACGCGACCCTGGTCGACACGGTGTGCCCCTTCTGCGGCTGTGGCTGCAACCTGCAGCTCCACGTCAAGGACGGCCGTGTCGTCAAGGTCAGCTCCCCCATAGGCAAGGGCCCGGGCGAGGGCAACCTCTGCGTCAAGGGCCGCTACGGCTTCCAGTTCATCCATCACCCCGACCGCCTCACGCAGCCGCTGGTGCGCCGCGACGGCGAGCTCGTGCCGGCCTCGTGGGACGAGGCCCTCGAGCTCGTGGCACGGCGCTTCGGCGAGGTCCGCGACGCCCACGGCGCCGACGCCCTCGCCGGCTTCGCCTCGGCGCGCTGCACCAACGAGGAGAACTACCTCTTCCAGAAGTTCATGCGCGCCGTCGTCGGCACGCAGAACGTCGACCACTGCGCCCGGCTCTGCCACGCCTCCACGGTGACCGGCCTCCGCCAGTCGCTGGGCAGCGGGGCGATGACCAACTCCTTCAAGGACCTCGAGGAGCTCGACGTCGCCCTGATCATCGGCTCCAACACCAGCGAGGCCCACCCGATCGCCGCGCTGCACATCAAGAAGGCGCTGCGCAACGGAGGGCGCCTCATCGTCGCCGACCCGCGGCGCATCGACATGGCGCGCCGCGCCGACCTCCACCTGCAGCTGCGCCCCGGCACCAACGTCGCGGTGCTCAACGGCCTCATGCACGTGATCCTCGAGGAGGGCTTGGCCGACGAGGCGTTCATCGCCGAGCGCACCGAGGGTTTCGACGAGCTGCCGGAGCTCCTCGCCGCGTACACGCCGGAGATGGTCGAGGAGATCAGCGGCGTCCCCGCCGACACGCTGCGCGAGGCGGCGCGCCTCTTCGGCTCCGCCGGGCGCGCCGCGATCTTCTACTCCATGGGCATCACCCAGCACTCGCACGGCACCGAGCACGTGCTGGCGGTGTCCAACCTCGCCCTCATGACCGGCAACCTCGGCCGCGCCGGCACCGGCGTCAACCCGCTGCGCGGCCAGAACAACGTGCAGGGCGCCTGCGACGTGGGCGCGCTGCCCAACGTGTACACCGGCTACCAGGCGGTGGGCGACCCCGACGCGCAGCGCCGCTTCAACGAGGCCTGGGGCGTCACGCTGGCCGAGGAGTCCGGCCTCACGGTGACCGAGGCCTTCGACGCGATGGCCGACGGGCGCGTGCGGGCCCTCTACGTCATGGGCGAGAACCCGCTGCTCTCCGACCCCGACCAGACCCACGTCGAGCAGGCCCTGCGCGGCCTCGACTTCCTCGTCGTCCAGGACATCTTCCTCTCCGAGACGGCGGAGCTCGCCGACGTCGTGCTGCCGGCGGCGAGCTACGCCGAGAAGGACGGCACCTTCACCAACACCGAGCGCCGCGTGCAGCTGCTGCACAAGGCGGTGGCGGCGCCGGGCGAGGCGCGCGAGGACTGGCGCATCATCGCCGACCTCGCGCGGCGCATGGGCGCCCAGACCGGGTGGAGCTACTCGAGCACCGACGACATCATGCGCGAGATCGCCGCCCTGACGCCGTCGTATGCCGGCGTCAGCCACGAGCGTCTCGAGGAGGGCGGCCTCTGCTGGCCCTGCACGAGCCCCGAGCACCCCGGTACGCCGATCCTCCACATCGGCGGCTTCACCCGCGGCCGCGGCCGCTTCTTCCCGGTGGCCTACCAGCCCCCGGCGGAGGAGGCCGACGAGCAGTACCCGCTGACCCTGACCACGGGGCGCCTGCTCGAGCACTACCACACCGGCACGATGACGCGGCGCTCCGACGGCCTCAACGAGCTCGTGCCGACGGGCTTCGCCGAGATCAGCCCGGCCGACGCCGCGCGCCTCGGTGTCGCCGACGGCGGCGACGTCGTCGTCGAGACGCGGCGCGGCTCGATCCGCACGCCGGCCAACGTCACGGCGCGCGTCGGCGAGGGCACGGTCTTCGTCCCCTTCCACTTCTGGGAGGCGCCGGCCAACCGGCTGACCAACCCGGCGCGCGACCCCCAGGCCAAGATCCCCGAGTTCAAGGTCTGCGCCTGCCGCGTCGCCCTCCCTTGACGGCGGGCGGGCCGCCGTGATCCCGCTGCACGACGACAACCCGACGCGGCGCTTCCCGCTGGTGACGCTGGCGCTGATCGCCCTCAACGTCGCGGTCTTCGTCTTCCAGCTCACGCTGCCCCGCTACGGGCTCACCGTCGAGGGGTTCTACCTGCGCGCCGGTCTCGTGCCGTACGAGGTCGTGAACCGCGTCGACGTGCCGCCGGACGGCCTCGTGCCGATCTGGGCCACCGTCTTCACCTCGATGTTCATCCACGGCGGCTGGCTGCACATCATCTTCAACCTGCTGTACCTGTGGATCTTCGGCAACAACGTGGAGGAC
>JAZBOM010000100.1:0-3820 GCA_036351205.1 Thermoleophilia bacterium
CGGCGCCGAAGCCGCCGCCGAGGGCGGCGAGCGGCGCCACGATCGAGAGCTTGCCGACGGCGAGCGCCTTGAGCAGGGCGGCGAGCGCGAGGACCTCGACCGGCCCGCTCAGGGCGGCGAGCCCGGCGGCGCGCCACTCCTCGCTTCCTTCAGGCAGACCGATGAAGAGGAGCCACGCCGGCACGAACAGCACGAGCGCGACCGACTGCACCCAGAAGAGGGCCGTGAAGACCGGCGTCGAGCGCACGACGCGCATCATGAGCACGTCGTGGATCGTGTAGCCGAGCGCGGAGCCGAGCGAGAGGACGGCGGTCAGCACGCCGTCAGTCTATCCGAGGAGGGATCGTCAGGGCGGCGGGTGGGAGCGACGCCTCAGGCCTCGGCGCAGAGCTCGTCGGCGAGCTGCTCGAGGAAGAGGCCGACGTCGGTGACGATGCCGATGGCCTGGAAGCTGCCGCGGTCGGCGAGCTTGGTGACCACGGCAGGGTTGATGTCGACGCACACCGTGCGCACCGAGGCCGGCAGCAGGTTGCCGGTGGCGATCGAGTGCAGCATCGAGGAGAGCATCAGGCAGGCGCCGGCCTGCTGGGCGTAGCGGCGCATCTCGCCCTGGCAGGCGAGGACGTCGGGGATGACCTCGGGCATCGGCCCGTCGTCGCGGATCGACCCGCAGAGCACCATCGGCGTGCCGGTCGTCACACACGTGTACATGAGCCCCTCGGTGAGGACGCCCTGCTCGACGGCGGCCTCGAGCGAACCGGCGCGCCGGATGGTGTTGATGGCGCGCAGGTGGTGCTCGTGGCCGCCCGGCATGAGCGTGCCCTCGTGCAGCGAGACCCCCAGCGACGTGCCGAAGAGGGCGGACTCGACGTCGTGGGTGGCGACGGCGTTGCCGCCGAAGACGGCGCCGATGTAGCCCGCCTCGATGAGGCGGGCCAGGTGCGGCGCCGCCCCCGTGTGCACCACGGCTGGGCCCACGACGGCGATCGTGAGGCGACCGTCGGCGTGCACCTGCCGGAGCATCTTCGCGACCTCGTGGATGATCTGCGCCTTGGGCTTCTCGCTGGAGACCGCCGAGGCCATGAACTCGAAGGGCTGGCTCTCGCGCGAGCGCTGCAGCGGGATCACGCGCAGGCCGCTGTGGCCGGTGACGTAGAGCTCGCCGGCCTTGACGTCGTTCATCGCCACGGTCTCGGCGGTGCCCGCCTCGAGGTCGACGCGGACGCCGCAGTCCATCTCGGGGTTCTGCACGTAGACCCACTCGCCCGCGAGGCGAACGTAGGTCTCGAGGTTGGAGGTCGAGTAGAAGTCGGCGGGGAAGACGCCGTCCTGCGGCGCCGGCTCGAGGCGCACGTCGTGCGGCTCGACGGCGACGGCGCCGTGCGGCGTGATCGCCTCGAGGATCTCGTCGAGGTGATCGCGGTCGCGGCCGAAGACGCGCATGACCGCGACCGAGGTCTCGGTCTTGGTGCGCCCGACGTTGAAGTCGAGCACCTCGAACTCGCCCTCGAGGTCCATGATGTCGTCCCAGATCTGGGGCAGCATCAGGGAGTCGATGAGGTGGCCCTCGATGCGGATGTCTTCGTACGGCCGTTCGTCCATGCGCGCTAGTCTACCGTGCCCGGCGGGTGGTCTGCTCGTTCGGCGTCGTCGTCTCCCGGCGAGGGGTCCACTCGCTCGGCGTCGGCGTCGCCCTCCGCGCGCGAAGGCCGATCCTCGCCGCCGACCGGCACCAGCGCGTCGCCGGTCGCCACGGGCTCGGCCCGCCCGGCGCGCGACGGCAGCGTCTCGATGATGAGGATGCCGGTGAAGATGAGGCCGGCCCCGCCCACGAGCCGCCAGGTGAGGTCGTCCATCCCGAACAGCACCCCGAAGACGGCTCCCGAGACGCTCTCGAGGCAGAGGAAGACGGCGGCCCGGGTCGAGGTCGTGTACCGCTGCGCCCAGCTCTGCATGAAGAACGCGTAGATCGTCCCCGAGAGCGCGGTCCAGAGGACGGCCGCCCAGACCTGCCACGGCAGGTCGAAGGTGACGCTGGTCGTGAACGGGGTGACGAGCGAGATCAGCGCGGCGGCGACCACGATCTGGGTGACGGCCAGGGTCCTCGGCTCGACCTTGGGCGCGAAGAAGCCCGTCGACATGATGTGCAGGGCGTAGAAGAGTGCCCCGATGAGCGTCAGCGTGTCGCCCCAGCTCAAGGTGAAGTCGCCCTGGAGGCTGAGCACGCCGAGACCGACGGTGGCGATGAGGGCGCCGGCGACCTGGGTCCAGCCCGGCGAGCGCTTGGCCACGATCCAGAAGAGGAAGGGGACCATGGCCACGTTGAGCCCGGTGATGAAGCTCGACTTGCCCGGCGTCGTGTACTGCAGGCCGATGGTCTGCACGACCAGCGCCGTGAGGTAGAAGGCGCCGAGCACGCCCCCCATGACCCAGTCGCTGCGCCTGGCACGCGAGACGCTGCGCGGCACGAGCGCGGCGAAGATCGCCGCCGCGACGAGGTAGCGCAGCATGATGTAGAGCATCGGGTCGACGCGCCCGATGGCGTCCTTGATGACGACGAAGTTGAAGCCCCAGACCACGCCGATCGAGACCAGCAACAGGTCGGCGACCAGCATGCGGCGGCGGCTCACCGCGGCGGCGCTGTGGGCGGTCGTGCTCGTCGGAGGCCCCTCTGGCTCCGCTCAGTCCTCGAGCGTGCGGAGGAAGCGCGAGATCGCGTCGAGGCCGTCCGCCAGACGCTCGCCGTCGAAGGCGTAGCCGAGGCGGAACCAGCCCTCCCAGTCGAAGGCGGCGCCGGGCACGACGAAGGCGCCGGTCGTGTCGAAGAGGCGCTGGCAGAGCTCGACCGACGGCAGGTCGTAGTCGTAGCGCACGAAGACCGTCGTGCCGGCCCGCGGGGGCACGTACGAGAGCCGGACCTCGCTCCGGACCCAGTCGTCGACGACGGCCGCGTTCTCGCGGACGATCGCCAGGTTGCGCGCGAGCAGCCTGTCGATGGCGCGCAGGGCGATCGTCGCCAGCGCCTCGTCGAGCTGCCCGACGCTGATCGTCGTGTAGTCGCGGTGCTCGACGCAGGCCTCGATGACCTCGTCCGGGCCGGCGACCCACCCGACCCGCAGGCCGGCGAGCGAGTACACCTTGGACATGCTGCCGGTACTGACGCCGCGCTCGTACAGGTCGACGACCGAGGGCACCCGCACCCCATCGTGCTCGAGCCCGCGGTACACCTCGTCGGCGAGCAGCCAGGCGCCGCTCTCGCGGACGACGTCGACGAGCTCCGCGAGGGCCTCGCCGTCCATCAGCGCGCCGGAGGGGTTGTTCGGGTTGTTGATCACGACCATCGCCGTCGGCGCCCGCAGCAGGGCGCGGAGCTCCTGCAGGTCGGGCAGCCAGCCGTTCTCGGGCCGCAGCGGGAGCGGCACGACCTCGGCGCCGAACGACGCCGGCACCGAGAAGAGCTGCTGGTAGGTCGGCTGCACGCAGACCACGCGGTCGCCGGGCTCGAGGAGCGCGTACTGGGCGAGGAAGTTGGCCCCGATCGCCCCGTTGGTGACCAGCGTCTGCTCCGGCGTCACCTGGTCATAGAGCGCGGCGATGAGGGCGCGCAGTTCCGGCGAGCCGTAGATGTGGCCGTACGTGAGCTGGAGCGCACGCAACTCGGCGAGCGCGCGCCCGGGGTCGTCGTCGAGGGCGAGCAGCTCGTCCAAGGTGAGAGACTGCACGCATGTCTCGCCGACGTTGAAGGTCGCCGACTCCTCGTGCGCGTTCATCCACTGCTCGACCCCGAAGGGTGCGATCTTCATCCTCAGTACCTCCTGTC
>JAZBOM010000101.1:0-3325 GCA_036351205.1 Thermoleophilia bacterium
ATCGGCGCAGAAGAGCAGCTTGTCGAGACTGTCCGTCGGGTGCCGCAGCGGGCTCGTGGGCTCCGCGTACACCGTGAAGTAGGGCTTGGCGCGAAGCGCCTCGGCGCCGCCGCGCAGCGCACCGGCGACCTCCCACATGACGCGCAGGTCGTCGAGGCCGCTGCAGGTGACCACCAGCGGCTTGGTCGTGTGCTTCACCATGGCGCGGAAGCTCTCGAGGTGGTTGCGCCGCGGCTCGACATCGTTCGGGTAGGCGGACGACATGACGAAGTCGATGTTCGGGAGCGCGTCGACGAGACGGGCGGCGCGGCCGACGTCGGCGAGGACGCTGCGACGGTGCTCGCCGGTCTCGAGGTCGTAGGTGCTCATGAGGTCGGAGCCGGTGCCGAAGTAGCTCGCGTAGCCGCCCAGCGTCATCGCCGGCTCGCCGCCGCGGTCGAAGACCTCGATCGCCGCGGGGGCGCTCGCCCGGGCCCGCTCCACGAGCTCGCGGGGCATGCGCACGAGGTCGGGCTCGACGACCTCGCACCCGGCGGCGCGCAGCAGCTCCAGCGCCCCCGTCTGGTGCACGCGCATGCCGATGTCGGCGACGATCTCGAGTGCGGCCGCGTACAGAGCCGTCGCGTCGTCGTCGCTCAGGTAGGACATGCGGCCCGCCCGGGACCGCGCACCTTGGTCATGGGTCGTCACGAAGCTCCTCCCGCGGGACGCGCTGTGCCACGTCGCCCCGTCACGAGGGGCGACGTGCGCGGCCCGGCTCTGCGACCCGCGCCCGACGAGTGTACGACACGGAGGAACGGCGTCACAGCGGCGACCGGCAGCGGCGGGGCTCGGCCGGGCGCCCGCTCGGCGTCACGCGTAGGCTCAGCGTCACGCGCGCTCGCTGCCGCACGGGGGTCTGGCGCGGCGCGGGGGGATCGGCGGCGGGGGCGCGCGGGGAGGTGGGCGCGGCGGGGGCCGCGCTGCGCAGGGGGGCGGCGTCGGGCACGTGGTCGCTCGCCGTCTGACGCGAGCGGCGTCTGACGGCAGGACCCGCGCAGGCGTGCAGACACGAGCCGCGCGGCGGGCGACGCGGTCTCGCCCGAGGGGCGCGCCGACGGCGGCGCATGAGGTGGAGTGGCGGGAGCGACGAGACTCGAACTCGCGACCTCCGGCGTGACAGGCCGGCGTTCTAACCAGCTGAACTACGCCCCCGCGTGAGGCACCGACGGCCGGCCATGACACGGCCGGCCGCACTGCAGCGAGACGGTACTGTAGCACACGGCCGGGGATGCGGCAAAGCGCAGACCGGGGCACTCGGCAACGCGTGCGGCGCGGGCGCCGTCTGTGGTCCGGCCGGACACCAGGGAACGTGCGGCGCGGCCGCCGTCTGTGCTACGGCCGGAGGTGCGGTACACCGAGCGCGCGGCCGGCTGATGCCGCGCGGCCCGAGCGCGACCCGCCGCGCGGGGCGTGCGACGTGCGGCGGCTACTCCTCCGCCGGGTCCGCAGCCGCCGCCGGCAGACTGATCGTCGCGGCGAGGCCGGCCCCCGGCCCGCTGACCAGCGACAGCTCGCCGCCGATCTGCGTCGCGAGCTCGCCGGCGACCCACAGCCCCAGTCCGAGGCCTGGACGCTCGCGTTCGCGGCCGCGCTCGCCCACGTAGCCGAACCCTCTCACGCTGACCAGCTCGTCGTCGGCGATGCCGGGCCCGTCGTCGCGCACCGTGAACTCCACCGTCGCCGCAGACGCTGCTGCGACCTCCAGCCTCACCGCCACTTTGGGGCCGGCGTGCGTCGCCGCGTTGTCCACGAGTGCATCGAGCACCTGCAGCAGTCTCCAGCGATCGGTCCGCAGCCTCGGCAGTCCGGCAGCGATGCTGAGGCCGGGCACCCTCTCTCCGAGGCGTTCGCGCGCGGCCGCGTACTCGCGTACCAGCGCGGCGGCGTCCAGATCCTCGCAGGCCAGCGGCCCGGCGGCGCAGTCGAACCAGCCGGTCGCCGATGCGCTGGCGATGGCGCCGTCCAGCCGCCGCACGCTCCTCTCGAGCGCGTCGAGGTACTCGCGCTGCTTGGACGTGAGCGGGCCGGCCTGCCCGGAGAGCAGCAGCTCGAGAGCGGGGTACATGACGGCCAGAGGCGCGCGCAGCTCGTGACGCACGAACGACTGCCGCTCGCGGCTCTGGTCGGGGCTCTCGGCCACCGGCTGTCTCCCTCTCCGGCTGCGTGCGATGGTGGGCGATGCTGGAGTCGAACCAGCGACCCCCTGCTTGTAAGGCAGGTGCTCTACCTCTGAGCTAATCGCCCGAAGACCGGCAGTATATACCCCGAGCGGGAGCCCGGCGGCGCGGTGGGATACGCTGTGCGGCGTGATCGAGGACGTACACCCATCGAAGCTCGCCGTCGACGAGCTCGGCGTCGTGGCGAGGCACGGCGCAGAGGATGGCCGCCGGATCGTCGACGCCGTGAGCTTCGTCGTCCCGGAGGGGGGCGTGTTCACGGTCGTAGGGCCCTCCGGCTCCGGCAAGTCGACCCTGCTGCGCGCCATCGTCAGGCTGGTCGAGCCCGACGCAGGAAGGGTGCTGCTCGATGGGCGGGACGTGACGTCGCTGCCCGTCCCGGAGCTCCGGCGTCGCGTCGGGATGGTCTTCCAGCGCCCGGCGATGTTCGAGGGCACCGTGACCGACAACGTGCTCTACGGGCCGCGCCTCCGTCGCGAGCAACCGGAGCGCGACGGCCCCGGAGCCCGGGATGCGGCCGTCCCGCTGCTCGAGCGCGTCGGGCTGCCGGCCGACTTCGCCGGCAAGCCCGCGGACGAACTCTCGGGGGGCGAGGCTCAGCGCGTGGCCCTGGCCCGGGCGCTCGCCAACCGGCCCGAGGTCCTGCTGCTCGACGAGCCCACCTCGTCGCTCGACCCGACCGCGAGCCGCTGCATCGAGGAACTGCTGGCCGCGCTCGCAGAGTCGACCGACCTGACCTTCGTCTTCGTCACCCACGACCTGCACCAGGCGCGGCGCATCGGCGACCACGGCCTGCTCCTGGTAGAGGGCCGGGTCGTCGAGCGGGGCCCTCTGCCCGGGATGCTCGACGACCCGGCCCACGACCTCACGCGCCTCTTCACCACCGGCCGCCTCGGCGGTCGCACGGGCGGGCCGTCGCCGGACGAGAAGCCCGCGGCCGGCGCGGGCCCGGACGGAAGTCCGGCGGCCGGCGCAGGCCCGGACGGCGAGTGCAGACTGCCGTGAGCGGCGACCAGTTCACCTACGTCGACGTCGCCGCAGCCCTCGTGCTCGTCGCGCTCGCTCTGCTGCTCTCCTGGCGTCAGCGGCTCGACCTCGAGAAGGAC
>JAZBOM010000102.1:0-3700 GCA_036351205.1 Thermoleophilia bacterium
CCTCAGCGCTTGCGCGGGCGGGCCCTGAAACCGCGCTGTGCGGAGCGCAGCGCGCCCCCGTTCCACACGAGCTTGCCACGCTTCATGGGGACCAGCTTGTCGGAGGCGGGGATCGCCCGCTTGTCGTAGGCGAAGTCGGGCAGGTCCTGCCGCTCGATCGTCATGCCGATCAGGCGCTCGATGGCGGCCAGGTCGTAGACGTCTTCCTCGGTCACGAGCGTCACGGCGGAGCCGCTGGCGCCGGCGCGTGCGGTACGGCCGATGCGATGGACGTAGTCCTCGGGGTTCTGCGGCACGTCGTAGTTGACGACGTGCGTGATGCCGTCGACGTCGATGCCGCGGGCCACGATGTCGGTCGCGACCAGGACCTTGACGCGGCCCTTCTTGAAGCCGTCGAGGGCCTGCTGCCGCTGCCCCTGACTGCGGTCGCCGTGGATGGCGGCGCAGGTCACTCCCTTGCGGTTGAGCGTGCGCGCGAGGCGGTCGGCGCGGTGGCGCGTGCGCGTGAAGATCAGCGTCGAGTCGGGCTCGTGGTGATTGAAGTACGCGACGAGCAGGTCGAGCTTCTGGTCGCGTGCGACCGGCAGCGCGCGCTGCTCGATGCTCTCGACGGGAGTCGCGCGCCCGCCGAGCTCGATGAAGACCGGGTGGTCCAGCGTGTCCTCGATGACGTTGAGGACGGCCTTGGAGACGGTCGCCGAGAAGAACAGGTTCTGGCGCTTCTCGGGGAGCTTGCGGAGGATGCGCCGCACGTCGGGCCAGAAGCCCATGTCGAGCATGCGGTCGGCCTCGTCGAGGACCAGCGTCGTGACCTCGCCGAGGCGCACGTCGCCCTGCTGCACCATGTCGAGGAGCCGGCCGGGAGTGGCGGCGAGCACATCGACGCCGGCGCGGGCGCGCTTCGCCTGCGGCCCGTAGGGCACGCCGCCGTAGACGGCCACGACGCGGTGCTTCGTGGCCTTGGACAGGGCGATGCCGACCTCTTCGATCTGCGCGGCGAGCTCGCGCGTCGGGGTCACGACGAGCGCGGTCGGCGTCGCCGGCCCCTTCTCGCCGGAGTGGCGCCGAGCGTTGCCGTTCTGCCGCTCGAGGAGCTCGATGATCGGCAGCATGAAGGCGGCGGTCTTGCCGGTGCCCGTCTGGGCGCAGCCGACGACGTCGCGGCCCTTGAGCACCGGCGGCACGGCGTGCTCCTGGATCGGGGTGGGCCGCTCGTACCCGGCGGCGCTCACGCCGGCGAGCACGCGCTCGCCGAGGCCGAGGGCCGCGAAGGGGTCGCGGCCGGCGGCGGACGCCTCGGCCATGGCGTCGTCGACCGACGCCGCGAGGGCGTCGTCGGTGACGGCGGGGTCGAGCGAGGCCGCGAGGGCGCTCTCGTCGACGACGTCGTCGACGTACAGCGACTGGTCAGGGGTGAACACGGGTTCCATACACACTCTCTTCCTGGCGGGCGCGCGGCGACGAGCACCCGGCGGGCCGTGAGGGCCGACGGGCGCACGGGCAGTGCGCAGCACTCGCCATGATGGGGGGCCGCCGAAGCGACCAAGGGGGATAGGGCAGCTCGTCCTTTCGTTCAGAACGCTGCCCGGTCACGCAGGTGTCTGAGTCTTCGTTGGAGAGGCGGCCCGTTGGGCCGGGCGCCTGTACCGGCTCCGTCTACGATTCGTATCGTGACAGGGTGGTTCCCCAAACGCAAGCGGACCACACCCCGACGTCCGCGGGGGCGCGCCGCGGCGGTCGCCGCGGCGCGCCCCCGTCAATCGGCTCCGCGACTGCCCGACAGCCCCGCGGAGCGGCGCCCGTCCGACGCTCGGCCGGAGCGCTCGCGGCGCTCAGGCCGGCGCCGTCTCCCAGTCGTACGCGTCACCGATCCGACGAAGGACAGCCCGTGTCGTCTCGTCGCAGAAGGCCCCGGCGAGGGCGTGCTCGTACATCCCCCGCGGCGTGTGGCCGAGCGCGACCGCCGTGGCGCAGTTCTCGGCCAGGTCGGTCTGCATCAGGACGGGGTCGTCGCTGGCGATGGAGCACTTCACTCCCGCGGCGAGCATCGCCGGCAGCGGGTGCTCTGCGAGCGACGCGACCGCCCCCGTGCGCAGGTTGCTGACCGGGGTCACGTCGCAGACGATCCCGCGCCCGGCGAGCTCGGCGAGCAACGCCGGGTCGTCGACCGCCCTGATGCCGTGCCGGAGACGGTCGGCCGCGAGCACGTCGAGCGCCCCGCGGATCGAGGCGGCGCCGGCCTTGCCGCCGGCGAACTCGCCGGCGTGCGGCGCCGCCTTCAGCCCGCCGTCGCGAGCGATCGCGAAGACGCGCTTGAACTTCTCGGGCGGCACGCGGCGCTCGGAGCCGCCGAGGCTCAGCCCCACCACTCCCCGCTCCCTGTACTTCACCGCCCACTGCGCCTGCCGGCGACCGACGAGGACCGGCAGATCGCGCGTCACGTCGGGCGTGAAGCGCACCTCCACCCCGTGCACCTCGGCGGCCTCGGCGGCGCCGTCGCAGTACCCCTCGAAGACCTCCTGCCAGCCGCTGCCCCGCAGGACGGGCTCAGACGGCGAGAAGAGCGCCTCGATGTAGACGCAGCCCTGCGCCCCGGCGCGGCCCGCGTAGTCGACCACCACCTCGCGGAAGTCGTCGTAGCGCTGCAGCGCCGAGCTGGTCCTGATCCAGCGCTGGATGAACTCCTCGAAGGTGGTGCAACGGTAGAAGTCGAGCAGGCCCTCGGGCGTCTTCGCCGGCAGGGAGGCCTCGTTGCGGCGCGCGATGGCGAGCAGCACCTCGGGCCGCACCGTCGCCTCGAGGTGGACGTGCAGCTCGATCTTGGGGTACGGCCCGGCCGCCGGTGCGGTACCGCCCTCGCTTGTGGCCATGCGTCGCTCCCGCGTCGCGCCCCCGGCAGCCCCCGGCCGGGGGCTGCCGCACCCGGCCGAGCTACTCCCTGACGAACTCCTCGGCGAGCAGGTCGAGAAGGAGCGCGTCGCGATAGTGGTCGCCCTCGACGCGCTCGTACCGCCGCAGCACTCCCACCGGCCTGAAGCCGAGCCTGCGATACACATGGATCGCGCGCGCGTTGGCCGTCGCCGGATCGACCATCAGACGGTGGTGCCCGCGCGCGTCGATCAGCCAGGCGATGAGCGTGCGCATCGCGTCGCTGCCGACCCCGCGGCCGTGGACGGCCGCCGAGACGAAGATGTCGATGGCGGCCGACCGGTAGTCGGGGTCGGTCTGCTCGGTGTACTGGATGCAGCCGACCACGCGCCCTTCGAACTCGATGGCGAAGGTGACCGCGCCGAGCTCGTCCACGCGCTCCCACTCGGTGCGTCGCCACCACTCGGCCACCTCGGGCTCCTCGAGGATGTCGTGCAGCACGGGCAGATCCTCGGCGCGGACCGGACGCAACGCTACCAGGCGCCCGTGCAGGGTAGGCTGTGGCGAGTCCGCGTTCACGCCGCGGAGCCTACCAGACCGGTGCGTCAGGCTTCGTCACGGGCTATCCTTGCCGCGAAGCCCGCGACCGCGCGACGGAGACCAGGAGGTGGGCCGGTGGACTTCTCTCGCGGCTGTCCGGGGAGCGACCGCAGCTCCTGGACCCCGGACGACATCTTCGAGGTGGCCTGCGAGCGCTGCGGCGCCGCCGTCGAGTTCTTCAAGGACGACGCCCGGCGGCGCTGCCCGTCGTGCGGGGCCACCCTCGCGAACC
>JAZBOM010000103.1:0-2239 GCA_036351205.1 Thermoleophilia bacterium
GAGCGCCTCACGCACGTACGCCGGCGGCCCCTCCTCTCCGGCGTGCGCGACCGCGGCCAGGCCTTCGGCGCGGGCGCGGGCGAACACCGCGGCGAAGGGGCCCGGCGGATGCCCGTGCTCCGCCGAATCCAGCCCCACGCCCGCCAGCCGCTCCCGGTACGGAAGCGCCTCGGCGAGCGTCCGCTCCGCGTCGTCGACGTCGCGGTCACGGAGGAAGCACATGATGAGCCGGGTGCTCAGGCCGTGGAGTCCCTCCCCCTCCGCCATCCCCGCCCAGACACCCTCGATGACGGCGCCCAGCGGCACGCCCCGTGCGGTGTGGCTCTGGGGGTCGAAGAACACTTCTGCGTGCCGGACCCCGTCGTCGGCGGCCCTGGCCAGGTAGGCAAGCGTCAGGCGACGGAAGTCGTCCTCGTCACGCAGCACCTCGAGGTTCCGGTAGTAGAGCTCCAGAAACGACTCGAGGCCGGTGAAGCGATAGGCGGCGCGGACGTCGGCCGGCGTGCGGTAGGGCATGGAGAGGTGGTGGCGTGCGGCCAGCTCGAGCAGCAGATCGGCCTCGAGCGTCCCCTCGATGTGGACGTGCAGCTCGGCCTTGGGCAGTCCGCGCGCGAAGCCGTTCATGGCGCCTCCCTCGTGACACTCACTATGTGCCCGCTTCGTCACGCGCCGAGACGAGTGCTCCCCGATGGCGCATCCTCGACGCCTGCCGCGACACATGGACACGAATCTTGACTGAACGTTCAGTCTAGATTACTCTCGATGCCGCCACCGATCACGATGGAGGACACCGTGTCGATCAGCAGCACCGCCCCCCAGGCCGAGACCCTCACCGCCCCCCTGCGTCCCGTCGACCGCGAACGGCTGGCGGCGCTGCTCGAGCGTGAGCGTGGCCGCTACGCCGGCGAACACCCGCGGTCGATCGAGCTCTTCGAACGCGCCCGCGCGACCTTGCTCGCCGGCGTCCCCATGAGCTGGATGGCGATCTGGTCGGGCGGCTTCCCGCTGTACTTCGCGGCAGCGAGGGGCAACCGCATCACCGACGTCGACGGCCACACGTACATCGACTTCTGCCTCGGCGACACCGGGGCCATGACCGGACACTCGCCGCCCGTGGTCATGGACGCGGTGCAGGGACGCCTGATCGGGCAGGGCGGGGTCACGACGATGCTGCCCACAGCCGACGCCGCGCGGGTCGGCGCCGACCTCCAGCGCCGCTTCGGCCTGCCCTACTGGCAGTTCACGCTGTCGGCGAGCGACGCGAACCGCTTCGTCCTGCGCATGGCGCGCCAGCTCACGCGGCGACCGAGGGTCCTCGTCTTCTCGCGCTGCTACCACGGCTCCGTCGACGAGACCGTGGTGATCGCCGATGAGGACGGACGGCCGACGGCGAAGCCGGGCAACGTCGGGCCTCAGGTGGACCCGGCGCTGACGACGAAGGTGGTCGAGTTCAACGACGTCGCCGCCCTGCGCGCCGCGCTGGCCCCGCGCGACGTCGCCTGCGTCCTCATGGAGCCGGCGATGACCAACATCGGCATCGTGCTGCCCGAGCCGGGGTACCTCGCGCAGGTGCGGCGCGCGTGCGACGAGACCGGGACGCTGCTCGTGAACGACGAGACGCACACGTTCAGCGCCGGCGAGGGCGGCTGCACGCGCGCCTGGGGCTTGCGGCCCGACGTGGTCACGATCGGCAAGGCGCTCGGCTCGGGCATCCCCATCGGCGCCTACGGCGTCTCGGAGCAGTTCGCCGAGCGCATCCTCGGCGACGCCGAGGCCGACCTCGTCGATCAGGGCGGCGTCGGCGGGACGCTCGCCGGCAACGCCCTCTCCATGGCCGCGGCCCGGGCCACCCTCGAGCACGTGCTCACCGGGGAGAGCTTCGCCGGCATGATCGACCTGGCCACACGCTACACGCACGGCGTGCAGCAGGCGATCGACGAGCACCGCGCGCCGTGGTGCATCGTCCAGCTCGGCGCGCGCGCCGAGTACCGCTTCTGCCCGACGCCGCCCCGCACCGGAAACGAGTCGGCCGCGGTGCACGACCCCGGGCTCGACGAGTTCCTGCACCTCTACACGGTCAACCGCGGCATCCTCATGACGCCGTTCCACAACATGGCGCTCATGTGCCCGGAGACCAGCGCCGCCGACGTCGACCGTCACACCGAGGTGTTCGACGCGGCGCTGCAGGAGCTCTTCGACTGAGGCTCGGGGGCGTGGGCGGGCCGGCAGGCCCGCCCCC
>JAZBOM010000104.1:0-4533 GCA_036351205.1 Thermoleophilia bacterium
ACGAGATCCTCGCCGCCGCCGGCAACGAGCGCGAGCTGCGCAACAGCCCGACGGCGCACGCCGAGATCATCGCCATCGAGGAGGCGGCGCGCCGCATGGGCAGCTGGCGCCTCCTCAACACCGTCCTCTACGTGACCGTCGAGCCCTGCCCGATGTGCGCCGGGGCGATCGTCCAGGCGCGCATCCCGCACCTCGTCTACGGCGCCCCCGACAAGAAGGCCGGCGCCGTCGACACCCTCTACAACGTGTGCCGCGACGAGCGTCTCAACCACTGCGTCGAGGTCACGAGCGGGGTGCTCGCCGAGGAGTCGGTGGCGCTGCTGCAGGAGTTCTTCCGCCCGCGACGCTGACCGGGCGGGGGCCGCGGAGACGACACGACGGGCGGCCGCTCACCTGATCGCGCCGAGGCCGCCGCGGCGGGAAGGCGAGCGCCGCGGCGGCCCTGTATGATTCCCCCCTGATGGCATCCGGCAGCGGCTTCGGCCCCGACATAGAGCAGCGCTTCACCCTCGGCGAGTCGATCCGCCGCGACGACAAGCTGCTCTCCTGCCACGCCGCCGACAGCCGCGGGCGCGACGTCGTCCTCACCTTCGTGACGCCGAGCGACCCGCAGGGCTTCCTCGATCAGGCGGAGCGCCTCGCCGGCGTCGTCCACCCCGTCGTCACCCCCGTGCTCGACTGGGGGGAGACTGACGGCCGCTGCTTCCTCGCCCGCCAGGACGTCGAGGGCACGCCGCTCAACGAGGTCATCGCCGAGCGCGACAAGGTGCCGTGGGAGGAGGCCGTCGGCTGGGCGACCGAGGTGGCCGCCGGGCTGAGCGCCCTGCACGCCCTGGGCGCCGTGCACGGCGGCGTGTCACCGCAGGCCGTGATCGTCACCCCCGACGACTCCGTGCGCCTCGTCGACGCGGGCCTGGCGCGCGCCTCCTGGCCCGCCGACCTGACGGCGCTCGACCCGCCCCGCGCCGCCTACTACAAGACCCCCGAGGAGGTGCTCGCCCGCGAGCTCAGCCCGGCCTCCGACGTCTACGCGCTGGGCCTCGTCCTCTACCACCTCGTCACCGGTGCGCCGCCCTTCGAGGGGCGCACCGCCCTCGAGGTGGCCGAGCGCCAGATGGGCGCCGACCCCGAGCTGCCGAGCCGGCTCGTGCCCGGGCTGCCCGAGGGGCTCGAGCGCGTCATCATCCACGCCCTCGCCAAGCAGCCCGAGGACCGCTACGCCGACGCCGGGCTCATGCGCAAGGATCTGGAGCGCGTCGCCAAGAAGCTTCCCGTGGTGGCGCCGCCGGTCCCCGGCAGCGAGCCCGTCCCCGAGCCGGCCAAGCTCGCCTCCGACGCGCCGATCGCCGCCACGCCGGCCGTGGAGCGTCACCGCTTCGCGGCTTGGGCCCTGGGCACGGCGATCGCCGCCGCCCTGCTCATCGTCGCCCTGCTCTGGTCGTTCGGGGCGTTCGGCGACAAGGTCGCGGTGCCCGACCTGAGCGGCATGAACGAGACCCAGGCGCGCACGGCCCTCGCCGATGCAGGGCTCGAGCTCGGCGAGGTCAGTCTCGAGGCGGCGCCGGTCGGCACCATCCTCGGCACGGTCTTCAGCCAGGATCCGCCGGCCGGCGACGAGGTCGGCGTCGGCTCGCGTGTCGACGTCCGGATCGCCAGCTCGACGACGACCGTACCGAGCGCCTCGCCGTCACCCGGCACCGTCGAGACCCCCGGCACGACCATCGTGCCCGAGGCCGCGACCGCGATCGCCCCAACCGTCGTCGGCCTCAGCCAGGCCGACGCCGAGCAGACCATCACCACCGCCGGCCTGCTGCTCGACGAGACACTCTCGGTCTACCACCCGACGGTCGCCGGCGGTGTGGTCGCCGGTCAGGTCCCCTCGCCCGGGCAGGCCATGGCGCCGGGCGGGGCCATGGCGATCGCCGTCTCCATGGGCCCGGCACCGGCGGGCGCCAACGTGCTCACGGTGCCGGGGCTGCTGGGCACCAGCGGCACCGAGGCCTCCACCGACCTGCAGGGCCTGGGCTACGTCGTCGTCATCTGGGAGCTGGCCGCCGACGGCCGACCTGTCGGCGCCGTCTTCGGCCAGTGCCCCAGCGCGGGGTCGCAGGTGACGCCGGGGAGCATGATCATCCTGCTGGTCTCGAGCGGGTCGGCACCGACGACGGCGTCGCCGACGCCCTGACCCCGGCCGGCGGCAGGCGCTACTCCTCCTTCGCCGCCGCCTCTGCGACCGCCGGTCGCGAGCGTCCCAGGTTGCCGACGATGATGGCGACCACCGTCACCAGGTAGATCTGGCCGAGCAGGCCGTTGGCGACGGCGAGCATCCTCCCCGGCGTGGTCACCGCCGTGAGGTCTCCATACCCGACCGTCGCCTGGGTCACGTAGCTGAAGTAGACGAAGTCGACGAAGTCGGCGTTCTCGATCTGGGCGAAGAACGGCGTCCCCGTGACCGCCTCGATGACGGCATAGACGTTGGCGAAGACGAGCCCGATGAGCAGATACACGCAGAGGGCGCCGAGCACTGTCTCCACGTTGACCTCGTAGTGCCGGATGAGGCGCTGGAGGATGACGACCGGAGCGACGAAGGCGAGGACGGCCTCGAAGCTGCGCGCGATGCCGCGCGACTCGGCCAGCGCCCCCGTCGAGATCAGGACGAGCGCGAGCAGCACCCCGATGACGACGAAGAGCGTGGCGATGCGCATCACGCGCCCCGATGCCAGCGAAGCCTTGAACGTCACGAGTAGCGTGATGGCCTGCACCAGGACCTGGATCGCCAGGATCAGCGCCGTGTCCGGCGTCATCACGCCCAGCGTCAGGGCAAGGATGATGAGGATCAGCACGATGCCGTAGCTGTCGCCGGCGGCGATGCGCCGCCAGAGACGACGTTGGCGAAGCCGGTCTCTCGCTGAAACGTCGCTCACGGGCGAATGTTCGCCGCGCAGGGCGCGGAGCCTGCCGCAGAACGGCGAGCGGCGGGCCGCCCGGTCGGCGAGCCGTGGGGCGAGCAGTGGGGCGAACGGCCTCCGGGGCCGGCGGGCGGCGGCTTGCGGCCGCCGCCCGCAACGGCCCGTCGCCCGCCGGCCGGCCCATCGCCGCCTGCCGGCCCTCCGCGCTATACTTACCGTCCGCGCCGGCCAGGCCGCGCCGGGCTCGCCCGACAGGACGGCCGCGAGTGCCCGCGGAGAGGTGTCCGAGTTGGCTTAAGGAGCGCGACTGGAAATCGCGTAGGCGGCGGCAAGCTGTCTCGGGGGTTCGAATCCCCCCCTCTCCGCCAGCCGGACCCATCCCCTCGTCGCCCACCTGCCTCACGCCCTTCGACCGGCCGCGCTTGTACGTCGCGCACGGGCGCGGACACCCTCGGGCCAGACCGGCGCCCCGCGTTCCCGACCCCCCCACAGGCCCGCTGTCGGCTCGGTCGGGCGCGCCTGGGCAATCCGCTATACTGCCTCGCGGAGAGGTGGCTGAGTGGCTGAAAGCGGCGGTCTCGAAAACCGTTGACGGCGTTTGCGTCGTCCGGGGGTTCGAATCCCCCCCTCTCCGCCAGTAGGGACTAGTCGAAGGCCCGCCGCCGGCGCCCGGAGCGGGCCTTCTGTCGGCCTTCATCCGGCCGGCGCCGGTCGCACCAGCTGGGCCGGCCGCCCGGCCACCGGCCCAGCGGCCGACGCCGCACCCCCCGCCGCCCCACAATCGACTACCCCGGCCGCGGCTTGGGTAGACCCGCTCAGACAGTCATCACCCCGCCCCCCGCCAGGAAAGGACGGTGTCCGGTGGTCGACCGATCGCTCACCGCGGACGACATCGCAAAGCGAGCCGAGGAGGCCTACATCTATGCCTTCCCGATGCTCATGGGCTATCGCTACCTGTTCGGGGCCTTCCTCGCTCAGGGCGCGCCGTCGTTCCGCGTCCCGCCGAACACGTTGTCGAGCGATGCGCACGCGCTGGACTGGCGCTTCAAGGACGTGATCAGCCCCAACGCGGACACGCCCTACACGTTCGCCGCGCTCGACCTGCGCGCGGAGCCCTACGTGCTCGACGTGCCCGCGATCACCGACCGCTACTACGTCATGCAACTCGAGGACCTGCTCGGCTTCAACGAGCACTACGTCGGCACGCGCGTCACCGGCACGGACGCGGGGTCGTACCTCCTGGCCGGGCCGGGCTGGGACGGCGTCGCCCCGACGGGCGTCACCGACGTGCTCAGCTTCGAGACCGACATCGTCTTCATCATCGGGAGGACGCAACTGCTTGGCCCCGACGACGTCCAGGCGCTCGCCAAGGTCCAGGCCGGCTACAGGCTCCGACCCCTGAGCGAGTTCGCCGGGACGCCCAAGCCGCCGGACGCCCCGAACGTGGACTGGCCGCTGTGGGCCGACGAGGCCTCCAGGGACGAGCGTTTCATCGGCTATCTCAACTTCCTGCTCCTGTGGTGCCGGCCGATCCACCCGGACGACGCCGCCTTGATGGAGCGACTTCAGGGCATCGGTATCGAGCCGGGTGCCCCCTTCGACGCGGAAGGGCTGGATGAGGACA
>JAZBOM010000105.1:0-2377 GCA_036351205.1 Thermoleophilia bacterium
TCATCTTGCCCTCGGGGCAGTCGCCGTGCACGCAGCCCGGACCGCTGCCCTCGAAGAGCACCGGCGAGACGCCGCGCACCAGGCGCCGCATCTCCCAGGCGAGGGCCTTGATCTCCCACTGGGCGCGGTTGCAGCAGCGCACGGCGAAGAAGTGGCGCAGCTCGCGCGCGTTCATGGTGACGACGATCTTGGTCTCGGCGGCGTTGGGCAGCACGAAGCGGGCGTCCTCCTGCACCGACTCCTTGCCGCGCCCCTCCGCCAGACCGAGCTCGACCAGGCGGTCGTAGGCGGCGCGGGCGTGGTCCATCGCGGCGAGGAAGACCTGCTCGGCCTCGGCGTTGGCGGCGATGGTCGGCGGCACGACGAAGCTGTCGGCCGCCCCGAAGTTGACGTACCGCTGCGACTGCTGGTTGTAGGAGGCGACGCGGTGACGCACGAGCTGGTGCGTGCAGGCGCGCGAGACGCCGTCGACGGCGAAGCTGAACGAGGCGTGCTCGAGGGCCGAGTGGTGACCGCTGCGCACGAGGATGCGCACGAGCTTCGCGACCTCGTCGTCGCTCATGCCCTCCTTGAGCTCAGCCGCCGAGACCGGCGCGTAGCAGAGCCGGCCGGCGATGGCGACCGCACGGTCGGGGTCGGGCGTGTGCTCGAGGAGGGCGATCTGCAGCTCGGCGGCCACGGCGCCGCTCAGGCCTTCGAGCCTTGCTTCTTGGCGATGCGGCGCTGGAAGCGCTCGACGCGGCCGCCCGAGTCGACGAGCTTCTGCTTGCCGGTGTAGAACGGGTGGCACTGCGAGCAGAGCTCGACGTGCAGCTCGGGCTTGGTGCTGCGCGTGGTGAACGTGTTGCCGCACGAGCAGTGCACCGTCGCCTCGACGTAGTTGGGGTGGATGTCCTTCTTCATCTGTACGGATCCCTTCTCATGGTCATCCGGGAGCGGCGTGCCCGGCCACGACGGGCCGGAGCGGTATGGTAGCACGAATCGCCGCGCGGCCAGAAGCCGACGCCCGCCTCGCCGCCCGGAGCGGGTAGACTCGCGGCGACACCCCCGAGGAGGGCGCGATGACCGCCACGCTGCAGCTGCTCACCCCCGACGAACGCGCCGAGGTGCACGAGCGCACGCTGCGGATCCTGTCGGAGGTCGGGATGCGCGTCGACAGCGAGGCGGGCCGGGGCATCCTCAGGGATGCCGGGGCCCGCGTCGACGAGGCGACGCGCATGGTCCGCTTCCCCCCGGCGCTCGTCGAGCAGTCGCTCGACCTGGCCCCGCGGCGCTTCTCGCTCGGGGGCCGCGACCCCGGCTTCGAGTTCCCGCTCAACGTGGGCCAGGCGACGCTGCTCAACGGCGGCGGCGGGCCCGACGTCGTCGACCGCCGCACCGGCGAGGTCCGTCCCGGCGAGCGCGAGGACTGGGTCGAGATCACGCGCCTTATCGACACGCTGCCCGAGATCGGCGTCGGCTGGGTCGAGACGGGCGGGTGGCACGACGAGCGCTCGCCCGCCGTCGTCGTGCGCGAGACGACGCAGACGACGCGGCTCTTCTCCCGCCACCAGAACACCTCGTTCGAGGGCCCGGAGCTCGTCCCCTGGTGGCTCGAGACGCTGGAGATCATGCACGGCGGTCGCGACGAGGTGGTGCGCCGCCACCCCATCTCCTTCCTCTTCACGCCCGTCTCGCCGCTGATCGCCGAGGGGCCCCTGATCGACACCTGGCTCGCGATGCGCGACTGGCAGGTGCCGGCCTTCGTCATGCCGATGCCGCTCATGGGGGCGACGGCTCCGGCCAGCCGTCTGGGCACCGTTCTCTCGACCAACTGCGAGATCCTCGGCATGCTCTGCCTGATCGAGGCCGCGGCGCCGGGCACGCCCTTCGTGTACGCGCCGATCATCGCCTCGGTCGAGCCGCGCAGCGGGCGCTACGCCGGCGGCGCGGCGTTGACCACGCTGAGCTGCGGCGGCACCGAGATGGCGCGGCACTACGACCTGCCGGTGTGCAGCCACGCCTTCAGCTGCGACGCGTGGGTGCCGGGGACGCAGGCCGCCTACGAGAAGGCCTTCGGCATGCTGCTCGCGGGCCTCTCCTGGCCGGACATCCTCGTCGGACCGGGCGTGCTGGGCGGCGGGCTCTCGTTCGGCCTCGAGCAGCTCGTGATCGACGTCGAGATCTGGCGGATGTGTCGCGCCGCCCACGACGGCATCGCGACCGGGCCGGACCGCTGGCTCGACGACGTGCTGGCGCGCGTCGGGCCCGGCGGCGACTTCGTGGGCGACCGCTCGACCCGCGACGGCATGCGCAGCGACGAGTGGTTCCTGCCGCGGCTCGGCACGCAACAGGCACACGAGGCCTGGGAGGCCGCCGGCAAGCCCGACGTGGTCGA
>JAZBOM010000106.1:0-2139 GCA_036351205.1 Thermoleophilia bacterium
GACGCGGAACTCGCCGGGCGGGCCCGAGATCTCCTCGACGTCGGTCAGGGTGTGGATGTGGATGTGGCCGTTGAGCGCCGTCGAGGTGAGGCGCGGCGCCAGCGAGCACATCGCGCAGTCCTCGGTGGGGAAGGTCTTGGCGAGCTTCGCCATGTAGCCGCCGAGCGACTGCTCGCGCTCGACGAGGTGGACGTCGATGCCGGCGGAGGCGAGCTCCTCGGCGGCGCTCATGCCGGCGATGCCGCCGCCGACGACAAGGGCCGAGCGGCTGAGGAAGGTGCGGCGGCGGGGCAGGTCGCTCTGGTGGCGCGCCCGCGCGACGGCGCCCTCGACGATCTTCCTGGCCTTCTCCTGGGCGCGCTCGGGCTCGTGGCGGTGCACGAACGAGCAGCCCTCGCGGATGTTGGCGAAGGCGACCGCGTTCTCGCCGAGCTTCAGCTCGCGCGCGATGCGGTCGAAGGTCGGGCCCTGGAAGCGCTGCGAGCAGGAGGCGATGACGACGTGGTCGAGGCCGCGTTCTTCGACCGCCTCGGCGATGAGCTCGCGGCCCTCGGTGCCGCACATGAACTGGTTGACCGCGACCTCGACGACGCCGTCGAGGGTGCGGGCGTGGGCGGCGAGCGGCTCCATCTCGACGACGCCGGAGATGTTGCCGCCGCACTCGCAGAGGAAGACCCCGGCCCTCATCGCGCACTCCCCGCTGCGGCCGTGGCCCGCGCCGGCGTGCATCGCCTCGCGCCCGTCGCGGCCGAAGCTCTCGTCGTCGCCTCGATCCGCTCGAGAAGCGGCTCGACGTCCTGGGAGTGCGTCTCGACGCCGAGCACGGTGTCGGGGTCGGCGCCCAGCGCCAGCGCCAGGAGCTGCTGCACGTGCAGGTGGACGAAGGGGTAGTCCTCGTGCGCGGTCGCCGAGATGATGTCGTGGTAGCGGTCGAACTGCACGTGGCAGTTGGGGCACATGTGTACGCAGACGTCGACCTGCTCCTCGGCCAGCCGGCGCAGCTTCTGGTGCGTGACGGCGACCGAGATCGACGGGTTCACGAAGCGCTGGCGGAAGCCGGCGCCGCAGTGCGTGGTCTTCTCGTTGTAGGCGCCCGTCGGGACGGCGCCGGCGGGCATGAGGAGCTCCTCCGGCACCATGAAGTTCTCGCTGCTGCCCATGGTCTCGTCGGGGAAGACCTTGCAGTAGTGGCAGGCCGGGTGCGTCGCGACCTTGAGGCCGTCGAGGCGGCGGCGCACGAGCCCGGGGATGCTGTCGTGCGCCCCCCAGAGCACGTCGAGGGCGTGCCGGTGCTGGACTTCGCCGGCAACGCGGCCGTCGTAGCAGCGCCCGACCTTGGCGAGCACGGCGTTGGTCTGCGCGCGGTACTCGTCCACCTCGAGGATGTTGCGCGCCTTCTTGTTCACCGCGTAGCAGGTCGAGCAGAGGTAGCTGACGACCGGGTGGCCGTCGTCGACGGCGACACAGGCGTTACGCGCCGCGAGGGCGACGGTGGTCTCGATGGGGATGAGGTCGGAGTAGTAGCCGAGGCCGGTGCAGCAGGTCTGCTCGGGGTGCACCGTGTACTCGATGCCGAAGCGCTCGAAGAGCCACTTCGTGGAGGCCTCGACGCCGGGGTACTCGGCGGAGACCAGACAGCTGCGGAAGATCAGCACGCCGCCGTCGGTGCGGGCGACGTCGGGGGTCTTGGCGAAGCGCGCGCTCATCGTGCTCCCTCGTTCGGTTCCAGCGCCCCATTCTGAATAATCTCAGCTAATCCTGCAAATCAGGAATCCTTATGCTAGGCAGGTGGGGGATAAGGCGCCGCCGGCGCCGCGGCACGTCGTGCCGGCGCCGGCCTCGAACGGCGGCAGAGCGATGCCCCAGAGGGTCCCTACAGGCTCAAACCGGCCGCCGAGCAGGGCCTCCCGACCGACCCCGGCGATGGCCCGGAGGCGAGGTTTTGCGGCAGGCTTCAGGGGTACTCTCGGAACAAGGCCGCCCCCGCTCCCGCACAGGGATCAGCCCTCCGCGAGAGCCAGGTCATCAGGAGGAATGATGGGCCAGGTCTCTCCGCTTCCGCCGCCTCGCAACGGGGTCACGCCCGACATCGCACCCGCCCCTGCCCGCTCCGTGCCGCCGGTGCGGATGATCTCGACC
>JAZBOM010000107.1:0-2433 GCA_036351205.1 Thermoleophilia bacterium
CGGCGAGACGGGCCGCGGCATAGAGCGAGGCGCAGATGATGGGAGCACCGTTGTGAATGCCAAGGGGAGGGGACGCGACCACCGGATTCGGCGGTGGGTCCTGTGGCCGCTCGCCGTCCTCGGCGTCGGTCTCGTCACGGTCTACGCTCTGGTGTGGTGGGGCGTTCTGAGGATGGCCGAGCCCGAGAGCTGGCCGCCGCCGGCGACGGCGGTCACCGCCGACGGCGCCCTCGAGGCCACGGCCGACTTCCTGTCTCGGGACGACGTCACCGTCAACGACCTGGGTACGCACTTCGCCTGGTCGACGGCCGCCTCGGTCGAGCCGCTGGTGGAGGGGAAGACCTTCTATCCGCGCATGCTCGAGGACATCGCCGCCGCGCGGAGTTCGATCCATCTGCTGCAGTACGGGTTCACGCCCGGCGAAGTGGGCGACGAGTTCGCTGCGGCTCTCGAGGACGCCGTCGGCCGGGGGGTCGAGGTGCGTCTCGTCGTCGACGAGTACGGTAGCCGCACAGGCAGCTCGTCGAAGGCGATGTACGACGGGATGGCCGCCGCCGGGGTGCAGATCGTGGTCAGCGACCTCCTCCCGCCGTGCTGGCGCGGGCTCTGGCCGGACCACGACCTCGAGTGGAATCTCAGCCAGGTCGGCCACTACGAGCACCGCAAGCTGCTGGTCGTCGACGGGCGCGTGGCCTATGTGGGAGGAGCGGGCATCCAGGACCACTTCGCCAACGGCGGCTTCCACGATCTCATGGTGCGGGTGACGGGGGCCGTGGTGAGCGAGCTCCAGATGGTGTTCCTGACGACCTTCCACGCTCACGGCGGGCCGCTCGCCGACGGCGAAGACGCCCTGGCAGTCTACTTCCCTCCGCCGGACGATCCGGGTGCGACGCCGGCGGTCGTCGTCGGCACGCGGCACACACGCGACGTCTCGGCGCTGCAAGCGACGCGCGCGATGATCGATGACGCTCGGGTGCGCATCGACATCACGAACCCCTACTTCACTCAGGACGAGATCGTCGACCGCATCATCGCCGCCGCCCGGCGCGGCGTCAGGGTCCGGGTCCTCGTCGCCCAGGAGTCGAACAGCGCGGTCCACAGCGCCGCGCTGCGCCACGACTACGGCCGCATGCTCGAGGCCGGCATCGAGATCTGGGAGTACCCGGACGCCGTCGTCCACGGCAAGGTCCTGCTCGCCGACGACACGGTGATGTTCGGCACCATCAACCTCGATGCGTGGGCGCTGTACCGCGCCTACGAGGTCGGCGTCGTGGTCTCCGGCGAGGGCGCTGCCGACGCCTTCGAGCGAGAGCTCTTCGAGCCCGACATCGCCATCAGCCGCCCGGGCAAGGCGCCGGGCGACACGTGGACGCGCGTCAAGGACTGGCTGGCCGACGCCGCGAGCTACTTCCTCTGAGGCTCGACCACGCTGGTCTGAGCCGAGCAGTCGGGGCGCGGGGCCACGCCCCGGGACGCGCCCGTCGCCCCTTCATCGCGAGCGACCGTCGTCCGCTCCACCGTGCCCCCTCAGCCGCTCGCGCTCGCCTTGCGTGCCGCCCGCCGGCCGCGCACGCGGTGCACGATGTAGACGATGAAGCCGGGCACGGCGGACGCGGCCACGATGACGGCGAGGGCGAGGGCCAGGTAGTCGTTGACCCAGTCGTAGCTGCCGAACCAGTAGCCGGCGCCGAGGAAGATGGTCACCCATAGGGCCGAGGCGACGGCGGCGAAGAACATGAGACGGTGGAAGTCCATCCGCGCGACGCCGGCGGTGAACGGCGCCAGGGTGCGCACCACGGGCAGGAAGCGCGCCAGCACGATGGCCAGCCCGCCGTGCCGCTCGTAGAACTCGTGCGCCTGGGCGACGTGCTCGGGCTTGAGGTAGCGGCGCGGCTTGGCGAGCAGGTGGCGGCCGATGAACCGACCGATGAGGTAGTTGCAGACGTCGCCGAGGAAGGCCGCCACGAACAGCAGCGGCGCGAGGACGAGGATGTTGAGGATCTCCGCGCCCGCCAGCGTGCCGCTCGTCAGGAGCAGCGACTCACCGGGCAGCCATGGCGTCACGACGAGGCCGGTCTCGGCGAAGATCACCCCGCCGATGGCGGCGTACACCCAGGCGCCGAGCTTGTCGACGAGCTCGGCGAGGTAGGCGTCCATGTTGAGGACGTAGTCGATGAACCGGTCGATCATGGCTGCAGCCTACCTCGTCCGGGGTCCTCGGACGACGGACCCCGCAGCTCCGTGCCTCTCGCGTCGCCGGCCGCAGCCGGCGCCGTCGTCTGTCAGGCTGCTTCGTCCGCCCGCTTCGCCAGCACCCCGCGTGCCGTCAAGACCGTGCGGTACCGGTCGAAGAGCACGGTGATCACCGTGAAGAGGAAGACGAAGAACAGCGACAGCCCCAGCGGCGTGCGGGTGTCGATGAGGCCGAGCACG
>JAZBOM010000108.1:0-4330 GCA_036351205.1 Thermoleophilia bacterium
AGAATGCGGCAGGACGAGACAGGAGCGCGGCCGGACGCCACACCGGCGGGGCCCGGATCGCGGCAGGACGACACACCGGCGGAGTCGAGACCGTGGCAGGAGCAGAGAGGCGCAGGGCTCGGCGCCGGACGGCGGCGAGGCGAGGCTCGCGCGACGACGACGGGAGGACGAGATGAGCGCCCCACGAGCCCAGCGGCAACCCGACGCGGAGGCACTGCTCGCCGCCCTCGAGCTCGAGCGGCCGCTGATCGGCCTCTACGACGCGCCCGACCCGGCGCCGTTCGCACCGCTCGTCGAGCCGGGCGGCGGGCGCGACGGCGGGCGCTGCGTCTTCGACTTCTGGGGGCCCTGGCTCGAGGGCAGGACCCTGCACCTCACGCCCGAGCGCTTCGGGTGCGGCGGCGCCGGCCGCGCACTCTGTGGGGTCGTCACGCGCGACCGCGACGACTACATCGACTTCCTCTGGGGAGACGAGGGCCTGCGCGCCTCACGCGAGCTCATGGCCGGGTGGTTCGACAACTCGCCCGTCTACCGTTCGAGACACGGCCACGTCCTCATCGGGCCGCTCAAGCCGGACCTCTACGGGTACCTGTGCAGCGTCACCTTCTGGGTCAATCCCGACCAGCTGAGCGTGCTGCAGATCGGCGCCTACTATCATCACGCCTGGGGCGACCCGCCGCCGGTCGGCGCGCCGTTCAGCTCGGGCTGCGGGCAGCTGGTCGCCACCTTCGACGATCTCGAGCGCCCGCAGGCCGTCATCGGCGCGACCGACGTGGCGATGCGCGACCAGCTCCCTCGCGACGTGCTCGCCTTCACCGTCACCGTGCCGATGTTCGAGCGACTCTGCGCCCTCGACGAGGCGAGCTTCCTGCACAAGCCGTTCCTGCGTGACCTGCGCGCCGCGCGCGGCGGCATCGGGTGACGTCCCGACCGGCGGCCTGCACGGCGCCCGTCCGGTAGGATGTTCGGGTGACCCGCCGCGAGACCATCCGCCGCCTGACGCGCAACCGCAGCAAGCTGGCCGCCTTCCACGTGCGCCGTCTCTCGCTCTTCGGCTCGACGGCGCGCGACGAGGCCCACGAGCACAGCGACGTCGACCTCCTGGTCGAGTTCGACCCGGGCGTCCCGGTGGGTCTCTTCACGTTCGTCGGCCTGCAGCGCTTCCTCGGCGACGTGCTCGGCACGCGCATCGACCTGGCCACCCCCGACGCCCTGCGCCCCGAGATGCGCGAGCAGATCCTCGGCGAGGCGGTGAAGGTCCTGTGAGCGGCGCCCGGCAAACGGGCTCGCCGCCGCCCTCGCGCCCGCCCTGGAAGATCCCGCCGGCGGCCGCCTGGGAGCGCGAGGTCCGCATCCGCTTCCGCGACTGGCGGTTCCGCATCCGCGACATCCTCGAGGCGATCGCGGCCATCGCCGAGTACACGGACGGGATGACCTACGACGAGTTCCTCGCTGACCGGCGCACGAGAGACGCCGTCCTGCGCAACCTCACGACGATGGGCGAGTCGGTGCGCTGGATCCCCGACGAGGTGGTGGCCCGCCACCCCGAGGTGCCCTGGGACACGCTGCGCGCCGTGCGCAACGTGGTCGTGCACCAGTACTTCGGGGTCGACACGGCGATCCTGTGGGAGACGGTGCAGGGCGACCTGCCGCCGCTCGTCCCGCGCCTCGAGCGCGTGCTCGACGGCCGCGGCTGAGCCGGACGCCGGCTTCACCGCGGCGGCGGCCGCCGCCGGAGGGGCGGCCGGCGCCGACCGACGTGGCCAAGGCGGCGGCCACCGACGCCCGAGAGGCAGCCGGCCCCGACCCGCAGTCGGACTCAGCCGCCTCCGTCCTCGCCGACGGCGAGGAAGCTCTGCGCCTTCTCGAGCCAGCCGGCGATGGCGATGCCCTGCGGGCAGCGGTCCTCGCACTCGCCGCAGGCGGTGCAGGCCTGGGCGCGCGTCTCCTCGTCGAGCCACGTGTAGCGTGTGCGCGCGCCCTCGACGTCGGCGTAGGCCACAGCGTCGTTGTAGAGGTCGAGGATGTCGGGGATCGCCACCTTGTTCGGGCACGGCAGGCAGTACTTGCAGCCGGTGCAGGGGATCGGTGTCGACTCGCGGTAGGCGTCGCGCACGCGAGCGATGACCGCCTGCTCCTCGAGCGTCATCAGGCCCACGCCGGCACGGTCCGCGAAGGTGAGGTTCTGCTCGACCTGCTCGAGGGTGCTCATGCCGCTGAGCAGGAGTGCGACCTCGGGCTGGTCCCAGAGCCAGCGCAGGGCCCACTCGACGGGGGAGTCGGGCGGCCGGCGGCCGGCGGAGCGGAGCTCCGCGAGGCCGGCCGCCCACGCCTCCTCCGCGGCCGGGGTCGGCCGCGCCAGCTGGCCGCCGCGCAAAGGCTCCATGACGACCACGGCCAACCCCCGCGCGGCGGCAAGCTCGAGCCCGCGGCGGCCGGCCTGGTACTCCTCGTCCATGTAGTTGTACTGGATCTGGCAGAACTCCCACAGGTCGCTGCCGTCGAGGATCAGCTCGAAGGCCTCATACCGGTCGTGGAACGAGAAGCCGAAGTGGCCGATGCGGCCGTCGGTCAGGGCCCGCTCGGCCGCGCCCAGCACGTCGTGGGCGAGGACGTTGTCGCGCCACGTGTCCTCGTCGAGCGAGTGCAGCAGGTAGAAGTCGATGCCGGTGCCCAGGCGTTCGAGCTGCTCCTCGAGCATCCGGTCGAAGTCGTCGGCGCGCTCGACCTTCCAGCTCGGGAGCTTCGTCGCGATCTTGACGCGCTCGCGCAGCCCGCCCTGCAGGGCCCAGCCGAGCCACTCCTCGCTGGTGCCGCCGTGGTAGTTGTAGGCGGTGTCGACGTAGTTGACCCCACCTTCGACCGCCCGCACCAGCAGCTCGCGCGCGGCCTCGCGGTCGATGCGGTCGTGGGCGCCGTCGACCACCGGCAGGCGCATGGCGCCGAAGCCCAGCGCCGAGGGCGCGTAGTCGAGCCTGCCGAAACGACGGTAGTGCATGCGCGGCTCCTCTGCCGACTCGCCGGCGCGAGGGCCGGCCGGGCTCGATGCTACACGCTGACGGCATGAGGTGACAGCGCTGCGCCCGTCGGCGAGAATCGCTGTGAGAGAGCCACGATGCCTTGGTCCCCGGAGGAGGACGCCATGCCCGTGTACGAGTACGTCTGCAAGAAGTGCGGGACCGACTTCGAGATCACCGCGCACTGGGACGAGCGCAAGAAGAAGGCGGTCTGCCCGAAGTGCCAGAGCAAGAAGGTCGAGCCGCGCTTCTCTTCGTTCGCCTGCGAACCGCCGAAGCGCTGGTGAGGCCGCGGCAGCACCCCGCGATCGTCATCCAGGCGTGGCGCGGCGCGGCGGTGGAGAGCCTCCACCGCGCCGTCGCCGCCGTCGCCGGCCCCGACGGCGAGATCGTCGAGCGCTGGGGCGACCCGCGCTTCGTCACCTACTGGCGCTCGTCGGCCAAGCCCTTCCAGGCGCAGGCCTGGGTCGCGGACGGCACCGTCGCGCACTTCGGCTGGGGCGCCGAGGAGCTCGCCATCATGTCGGCCTCGCACGACGGCACCGACGAGCACGCGGCGCTGATCCGGCGCATGCTCGCCGACGTCGGCCTCGACGAGACCGCGCTGCGCGCCGGCGGCGACCTCGGCGTGCGCCACAACTGCTCGGGCAACCACCTCGGGTTTCTCGCCGCCTCCGTCCGCCACGGTTGGGACCTCGCCACCTACCAGCAGTCCGAGCACCCGGCCCAGGTGGCCGCGCTGCGCGCCTTCGCCGCCGCCGTCGGCATCGCCCCGGATGAGCTCACGACCGCCGTCGACGGCTGCGGCGTCGTCGCCTACGCGACCGCCGTCGAGACGATGGCCTCGGCGTGGGCCTTGATGCCCTCGCTGCTCCCCGAGATCGGCGCCGCCATGCGGGCGCACCCCGTCCTGGTCGAGGGCGAGGGCCTGCTCGACACGGTGCTGATGCAGACCTTCGCGGGCGCGACCAGCAAGTGCGGCGCCGAAGGCCTGAGCTGCGTCTCGCTGCCCGACGGCCGCGGGCTCGCCGTCAAGGTCCTCGACGGCGCCGACCGCGCCGTCGACCCCGCGACCGTCGGCCTCGTCGCGCGGCTCCTCGGCCTCGAGGACGTGCCCGAACCGGCGGCGAAGCTGGCTCGCCCGCCGGTCACGAACGACGCCGGCACGGTCGTGGGTGAGCTGCTGGCAGTCTTCCCGGACTGACGGTACGGGTGCGACGCGGCGAGACCACGGCCCGCCGCCCCGCCCCGTCGGCCACTGCGGTACACTACCGGCCGACGTTCACCCAGCCGCCCGGTGGAGACGCGCATGA
>JAZBOM010000109.1:0-2894 GCA_036351205.1 Thermoleophilia bacterium
TCCGCGACCTGCACGTCGCGGCGGCTGAGGCGCTGGCCGCGACGACCCCAGACGCCTTGTTCTCGATCAGCGGCCGCGGCTCGGGGCACGGGATCGGCATGTCACAGTGGGGCGCGCGCGGTCTCGCGGCTGAAGGGTCGGCGTACAAGGACATCCTCAGGCACTACTACACCGGCATCGGCTTCGGTGAGATCGGCAGCCCGACGGTCCGCGTCCTCCTTCAGAGCGGCCTGAGCACCGTGAAACTGACCTGCCCCGAGGCGTTCACGGTGCGCGGCAGCGCCGACGCGGTCACCATCCCCGCCGGCACGACGGCGACGACGACCTACGTCGACGGCAAGTACCGCGTGGTCGCCGGCGGCTGGTCGCGCGACTTCGGCGCCCCCGTCACCTTCGCGCCGACCGCGAACCGCCTCACAGTACTGACGACGACCGACGCCGGCGTCACCGGGCCGCATCGCGGCACGATCCGCGTCGTGGCCTCAGGCGGCTCCCTCCTGATGGTCAACGACGTAGGGATGCAGTCGTACCTGCGTGGCGTCGTGGCCTACGAGATGCCGGCTTCATGGCCCGCGGAAGCCCTCAAGGCCCAAGCCTGCGCCGCGCGCTCCTACGCCGAGCGCGCCCGCCTGCAGGGGACCGGGGAGTTCGACCTCTACTGTGACGCCCGCTCGCAGTTCTACGGGGGTATGGCGCGAGAGGACGAGCGCACCGACGCCGCCGTCGTGGCGACCGTCGGCGTCGTGCCGACAGTGGGAGACGACCCGATCCATGCCTTCTACTTTTCCTGCTCCGGCGGCCAGACCGAGAACATCGAGCTCGCGTGGAAGACGAGCCCGCTGTCGTATCTGAAGGGCGTCGATGACCCCTTCGACGACGCCGCCCCGCTGCACACCTGGGGTCCGCTGTCGCGCACGGCCGCCGAGATGGAGGCCAGCCTCGGGACTGCCGTGCAGGGGTCGCTGGTCGCCGTCTGCCCCGTTGAGTGGGGCGTCTCCCCTCGCATCGTCAAGGCGGCCATCGTCGGCACCGAGGGCACCACCTACCTTCACGGCAGCACCCTCCGCTCCATGCTGAGCCTGAGCAGCGCTTGGGCGACGTTCACGAGCATGTCGATCGCGCCGGCGGGAGCCGATGGAGTGACGATCGCCGCCGGCGACGGCGTGACGCTCGAGGGACGCGTCTACCCCGGCCTTCCGGCGGACGCCGTCGTCACGCTCTACTCCGAGGTCGACGGTGTCTGGCGTGGTCGGGACGTGACCACCACCCAGCAGACCCAGGCCCTTCCCGACGGCTACGACACGGCGTACTCCGCGTACAGCGTGACCGTCAGCCCGTCAGCCACGACGCGCTACTACTTCGGCTTCGGTGACGCGGTCTCGCCCACGACGACGGTGACCGTACGCGGGTAGGTGTCTGCGGCGACTGCGTGGATCGGATCGCGGGAGAGCGGCGGAGCGGTCGAGGGCGGCTCCGGGGACCGCCACCGTCGCGGGTCCCGCTCCGGCTGTGGTTGCGGCGGCGGCAGCGGTTTGGCCGGACGGGCGCGGCCGGTTAGACTCGCGACCCACGGCCTCGGATCGCCCGGCTCTCCGGGCGCCGAACGAGACGACACGGCGGCGGGACCGTCCGGCCAGGACCGCGAGCAGCTCTCGCGCGACACGGCCGACCCGGAGGGTGAGCCCACGCACGGCGGTCGGCCGCGACCCCCAACTCACCGACACACACGCCCACGACTGAACAGGCTGCGGTGTGCTGCATCGCAGCGAGCGACAGACGGGAGGCTCCGATGAGAACGCTCCCCGCCCCGGTCCTTGCCCTCGCCCTGCTCCTGACGACGCTCGCCCTGCTCGTCCAACCGTCCGCCGCTCCGGCGGAGACGAGCCCCGCCCCCTACGTCGTCACCCTCGAGCTCTCGAGCCCGGTGGTCGGCTGCTACGAGACCGTGACCTACTCGGGCCGGGTCACGACCGCGAGCGGCGCTCCGGCCCAGGGCACGGTCACCGTGCAGAAGCGCCTCGCCCCCGACGGCGCCTGGATCAACTGGCGCACGGCGCGGCTCTCCTCGACCGGCCGCTACGCGGTCGCCGTGACGATGACCAACGCCCCGCGCGACTGGCAGTTCCGCACGCGCATGCCGGGGACCGCCGTCGCCACCACCGGCTTCAGCCCGGTCCGCGACCTGAGGGTCGAGGCGGCGACTCCCGACAGCCTCGGCGCGGCGGACGCGGAAGAGCGGGTCGTCGAGCTCGTCAACAAGGAACGCACGAGCCGAGGCCTCGCCCCCGTGCGACTCCACGAGAGCCTGCTCGATGCGGCCCGCGCGCACTCGAGCGAGATGGCACGGCGCGGGGTCCTCACCCATCTGAGCGCCGACGGCAGCACGGTGGCGGAGCGTCTGATCGAGTACGGCTACACCCAGAGCGGCTGCAGCTCCTGGAAGGTAGGCGAGGACATCGGCCGTGGCGACGCCGACACGCTCTTCGGTACGCCTGAGGGCGTCGTGATGCTCTGGATGGACAGTGCCGCCCACCGGGAGGTCATCCTGGAGCCCACGTTCCGCGATGTGGGGGTGGGTGTGAGCATCGCGACCGACGGTATGCGGTACTTCACGCTCGACATGGGCCGGCGGGTCTACTGACCGGTGCACCGAGCGGGCGCACCCCAGGCGACGGGCGCCTCCCGGTGACGACAGCACCGCGGCCGCGGACTGCCCTGAGATCGTGACGCCGGCCTGCCGCTCGGCAGGCCGGCGTCAGATCGAGTCCCGCTCGCGTCGGGAGTGACCTCAGCGCCTCGTCCGGCGCCGGCGGCACGGCATCACTCGCCCATCACGAGCGTGATCACGATCGCGGTCTCGCCGTCGTCCTCTGCGATGGTCGCGGCCGCCTCCA
>JAZBOM010000110.1:0-7802 GCA_036351205.1 Thermoleophilia bacterium
GGGCGCCTGCTGCCCAACGAGGTCATGCTGACCTGGGAGGAGGGCACGCTCGACCCCTTCGACCCGGCGCGCCTGGCGGAGGTCTACGAGTACGGGCAGCGGCTCGAGGCTCTCGAGGGCGTCGCCTCGGTCGAGAGCATCGTCACGCTGCCCGGGATGGAGTCGCCGGCCGCCGCGGTGGCCTTCTGGGAGGCCCTGGCGGAGGGGGGCGACGCGGCCCTCGACGCCTTGGCGCTCCCGCTGCCGACGGCGGTCAAGGCGGCGGCCCTGGCCGCCGCCGAGCGGCTCGCCGCCGCCAGCACGGCGCCGGGCACGGTGCTCTTCCGCGTCGTGCCCGAGGGCGAGCCGGACATGCCCGAGGGCCGTGCCCTGCCGGCGCTCATCGAGGCCGTGCCGACGCCGCCCGGCGCCACGGTCCACGTCGCCGGCCTGTCGGCGGGGGTCGAGCACTTCGTCGACTCGATCTACGCCCGCTTCCCCTACGTGGTGCTCTTCGTCCTCGTCGTCACCTACCTGGTGCTGCTCGTGCTCTTCCGCAGCGTGCTGCTGCCGCTGAAGGCGGTGATCGTCAACACGCTCTCCATCCTCGCCAGCTTCGGCGCCCTCGTCTTCATCTTCCAGTGGGGCAACTTCGAGCGCCTCCTCGACTTCCAGAGCCCGGGCTACGTCGACGCCACCCTGCCGATCATCATGTTCTGTACCGTCTTCGGCGTGTCGATGGACTACGAGGTCTTCCTGCTCTCGCGCGTGCGGGAGGCCTGGCTCGAGACCGGCGACAATCGCGCCAGCGTCGGCATCGGCCTGGCGCGCACCGGCCGCATCATCACCAGCGCGGCGCTCATCATCGTCATCGTGGCCGGGGCCTTCGCCTTCACGTCCGTGATCGTCACCAAGGCGATCGGCGTGGGGCTCGCGGTCGCGATCGCCGTCGACGCCAGCATCATCCGCGTGCTCATGGTGCCGGCCACGATGCGCCTGCTCGGGCGCGCCAACTGGTGGATCCCGGCCTGGCTGGAGCGGCGCCTGCCGCGCATCGAGTAGGCGCCGCGGCGGGCAGCCTGCCGCACGTCGAGCGGTGGCCGGGCGCGTCGCCCGCCGCGGCGGGCGACGCGCGGCGGCGGTAGTATCGCGGCATGGTCAGGCTCTCCGACAACTTCAGCGCGCTCCGCGAGCCCGAGTTCCGCAAGCTCTTCTTCGGCCAGGCGGCCTCGATCGCCGGCACGATGCTCACCCTCGTGGCCCTGCCGTTCGCCGTCCTCGCCATCGGCGGCTCGGCCACCGACATCGGCCTCGTCGAGGCGGCGTACATCCTACCGATGGCGCTGATGATCGTCGTCGGCGGTGTCTGGTCGGACCGGCTCCCCCGGCGGATGGTCATGCTGACGGCCGACGTCGTGCGGGCCGCGCTCCAGTTCCTCGCCGCCGGCCTGCTGCTCGGCGACGTCGCCACCGTGTGGATGCTGGTCGTCCTGCAGGTCGGCATGGGGCTCTGCGACGCTTTCTTCCGGCCCGCGTACACCGGGCTCGTGCCCCAGGTGGTGAGCTCCGCCCGCCTGCAACAGGCGAACGCCCTCCAGGGCCTCGTCCAGAGCGGGTCGATCACGCTGGGGGCGGCGACCGGCGGCCTGCTCGTCGCCGCCCTCGGCGCCGGCTGGGCGATCGGCGTCGACGGGCTCACGTTCGTCGTCAGCGCCTGGTTCCTCTGGCGGCTGCACCCGGTGGCGCGGGCGTCGGTCGCGACACCCGTGACCGGCATGGCCGCGACATCCGTGGCCGACATGGCCGGGACACCCGTGGCCGTCGCAGTCGCCCCGGCCGGGCCCGACACGGCCGCGACGCCCGGGCCCGACGTGGTCGCCCCATCCGGCGTCGCCGCGAGCGAGGGGCAGGCGCCGGTGCCGGCGATCGGCTTCCTCGACGACCTGCGGCTGGGCTGGCGCGAGTTCACGAGCCACACCTGGCTCTGGGTGATGGTGAGCGGCGCCTCGGTCTTCCTCTTCGCCGTCGAGGCGCCGCTCACGGTCCTGGGGCCGGTCGTCGCGCGCGACGCCTACGACGGGGCGCGGACCTGGGGCTTCCTCGCCGCCGCCATGGGTCTGGGCCAGATCGCCGGCGGCGTCATCGCCCTGCGCTGGCGACCGCGACGGCCCTTCCTCGTACTGGCGCTGGCGATGAACGTGACCGCCCTCCCCATGGCGATGCTGGCGACGACCGCGCCACCCTGGGCGCTCTTCGCCTCGGCAGCGGGCCTCGGCGTCGTGTGGGGGATGTTCGATCCGTTCTGGCTCACGGCCATGCAGCGCGAGGTGCCGCCGGACATGATCTCGCGCGTCTCCTCGTACGACTACCTCGGATCGCTCGCCTTCTACCCCGCCGGGTTGGCCCTGGCGGGACCCGTGTCCGCCCTCATCGGCATCCCCGCGACGCTTTGGACGGCCGCCGGCGTCAGCTTCGCCGTCAGCCTCTTCTGGGTCTCGTGGCGCGACGTGCGCGCCGTCCACGAGCTCGGGCCGCCGGGGCTCGCGGTCACGGACTGAGGGGTGCAGCGGCGGGCACCGCGGGCGTCGCTCGGTGATCCCGGCGGTGGGTCTTCAGGCGGAGAACGACGCCTCCGCGCCGCCGCCTTCCGCGGCCCGGTCGAGTTCGGCGATGGGGTACGGCAGGGGCGCGCCCTCCGGGATCGTGTCGACGTAACGGGCGCGGAAGGCCGGGTCCTGCATGCGGCAGGGAATGCGATGGCGGCAGTACTCGTGGTGCGCGGTCATCCGCTTCCAGATGGTCTCCAGCGGCTCGTCGCGCAGGTTGCCGAAGGAGAGCGGCGTGAAGTCGCAGGGCGTGACGTCGCCGTGCGCGGTGACGTGCACCTGGAAGCCCGCCCCGAGACAGCCGATGTACTTGGCGAAGCTGCGCGGGCTGTTCGTCCAGGACTGGCTGACGACGCGCGGCCGCCGGTGATGCCGGCGGGTGGCGCGGCGGGCCTCGCGGATGACGGCGAGGTGGTCCTCCGGTGTCAGACGGAGGTCCCGGTCGTGCAGGAGGCGCCCCGTGGGGATGGCGTCGAAGACCGTGACCTCGTGGACGCCCCAGCGATGGGCCAGAGCGGCCAGGCGGGTGAGGTCGCCGGCGGCGACCGAGGCGTGCGTCGCGTAGGTCGAGAGCCCGACCTTGAGGCCCGCGTCGAGTGCGGCGCGCACGCCGCGCTCGACGCGGGCGAAGGCGCCCTCGCAGCCGCGCAAGCGGTCGTGCGTCGCCGGGTCGGGTGAATCGAGGCTCACGTGCACGCCGAAGAGCCCCGCCGCGCGCAGCGCCCGCGCCCGCTTCTCGTCGAGCCCGTGAGCGTTGGTGAAGACGAGCGTCGTCGCCATGTCGTGCGGCACAGAGGCGACGAGCTCCTCGAGGTCGTCGCGCAGCAGCGGCTCGCCGCCGGTCAGGGTGAGGACCTGGACGCCGAGATCGAGACAGCCGGCGACGGCGCGGCGCAGCTCGGCGGCGTCGAGCTCGCGGCGCCCCTCGAGGCCGGCGGCGCTGCAGTGCGCGCAGCTGTACTGGCAGCGTGTCGTGACGGCGATGGTCGCCGCCATCGGGGCGGGGTCGGCGAGCAGCCACTTGCGCAGGAAGCTCTCGATCATGCGCTCTTGCGGGCCGCTCGGCACCGGAGGTATGTAGAGTGAGTAGAGGTTGCCCTCCGGGCTCACGTCGATCGGCCGGATCACGTTCAGCCAGAAGAAGTAGACGACGCTGAGGAAGACGGCCCGCAACGAGCGGTAGCCGCGCGGCCAGACGGTGACGAGCGGCCCGCGGCTCGTCACCGTGAGCGTCGCGCCGGCGAGCTCCGGCGTACGCGTGAAGCGATAGACGTGACGCACCGCTCTCCTCGGTCGCCGGGCGGTCCGTCGCTCAGGACGAGCCGAGTATACGCGCGGCGAACGGCCGACGGGCAGCGGGCGAAGTCAGACCGGCCGCCCGGTCTCCTCCCACTCGCGGTACAGAGCTGCGTAGCGGCCGCCGCCGGCCATGAGCTCGTCGTGGCGGCCGCGCTCGACGACACGGCCGTCCGCGACGACGAAGATCTCGTCGGCGTAGCGCACCGTGCTCAGCCGGTGGGCGACGACGATCGCCGTGCGCCCGCTGAAGAGCACCTCCATGGCGCGCTCGATGCGGCGCTCGCTCTCGGCGTCGACGCTCGAGGTCGCCTCGTCGAGGATCAGCACCCGCGGGTCGGCGAGGAGCGCGCGGGCGAACGAGATCAGCTGGCGCTGGCCGGTCGAGAGCCCGCCGCCGCCCTCCTGCACCTCGGTGTCGTAGCCGTCCGGGAGGCTCTCGACGAAGTCGTGCACGCCGACGATGCGGGCGACGCGCTTGGCCTCTTCGGGGTCGGCCGAGGGCCGCGAGAAGCGGATGTTGTCGAGGATCGAACCGGAGAAGAGGAAGGCCTCCTGCGGGACGACGGCGAGCTGCTCGCGCAGCGAGCGCTGGGTGACGGTGCGCAGGTCGTGGCCGTCGATCAGCACGGCCCCCGCGTCGGGGTCGTAGAAGCGGGCGAGCAGCTTGACGATCGTCGACTTGCCGGCGCCGGTCGCGCCGACGAAGGCGACCGTGCGACCGGCGCCGATCGTGAAGCTCACGTCGTGCACGACCGGCACGCTTCTGTCGTAGCCGAAGGTGACGCCGCGCAGCTCGACCTCGCCGCGCACGTCGGGCAGCGGCTCGGCGTCGGGCGCGTCCTGCAGGTCGGGCTCGGTGTCGAGCACGGTGTAGATCTTGCGTACCGCGGCCATCGAGGCCTGGAAGGTGTTGTAGAGCTGCGAGAGCTGCTGCAGCGGGTCGAAGAAGCTCGCCAGGTAGCCGATGAAGGCGACCAGCACGCCGATCTGCAGCGTCCTGTCGCCGACCAGCGAGCCGCCGTACCAGAGCACGATGACGACGCCGACCGCCGACATGAACTCGACGAAGGGGAAGTAGACGCCGCTCTGGATCACGGTGCGCATGTTGGCGTCGCGGTACTCCGCGTTGGCGTGGTCGAGGGCGGCGTAGTCGGCCGCCTCGCGGCGGAAGGCCTTGAGCACACGCATGCCCGAGACCGACTCCTGCAGGTGGGCGCTGACGTGGGCGATGCGGTCGCGGACGAGGGCGTAGGCGACCGCCGAACGGCTGCGGAAGACGAGGGTCGCGGCGATCACCAGCGGCATGATCGAGAGCGTGGCGAGGGCCAGCCGCCAGTCGAGCACGAAGAGGAAGACGATGGCGCCGGCGAAGGTCAGCGAGTTGGTCACGAGAGAGACGACGCCGTCGGTGACGAGCTGGTCGAGGGCGTCGATGTCGTTGGTCAGGCGCGAGACGATCCAGCCCGTCTTCTGGCGGCTGAAGAAGTCGAGCGAGAGCTTCTGGAGGTGGGCGAAGAGCTCGCGGCGCAGGTCGAGGATGATGTGCGAGCCGACCCAGCTCACGAGGTAAGTCTGCAGGTAGCTGGCGCCGAGGTTGAGGCCGGCGAGGGCGACGAAGGCGACGATCACGAGGTCGAGGACGTGGAGGTCGCCCTGGGTGATGCCGCGGTCGATGGCGATCGCCAGCAGGTAAGGGACGGCGAGACCCGTGAGGGTGACGATGATCATCGCCGCGACGCCGGCCAGGGCGCGGCGGCGGTACGGGCCGGCGAAGCGCGCGAGGCGCGCGAGCTGCAGCTCGCGCGCCAGATGGAGGAAGGCGCGCCAGCCGCGCAGCTCCTCGACGCTGGCGCCGGTGCCGTGCGGGCCCCTGTGGCGGGAGACGGTGGCCATCAGGCGCCCTCCGCCGGGCGCGGCTTCGCAGGCGGGATGGCCGGGCCGCCGCCGCGCTCCGCCGCCCCGCTCCCCGCGTCGCCCGCCTCCCCGCCTTCGGGTGTCGCTTCGGCGGCCTCGACCTCGTCGAGCGTGCAGCGCTCGTGCTCGGCGCGCCCGAACATGCGCCGGTAGAGCGTGTCGCCGGCCATCAGCCCGTCGTGCGCGCCGCGCTCGACGACGCGGCCGGCGTCGAGCACGACGATCTCCTCGGCGAGGGCGATGGTCGAGGGGCGGTGGGCGATGATGAACGTCGTCCGCCCCTGCATGACCTCGGCCAGCGCCCGCCGGATGCGCAGCTCGGTCTCGACGTCGACGCTCGAGGTCGCGTCGTCGAGGATCAGGATGCGCGGGTCCATCACGAGGGCCCGCGCGATCGCCAGCCGCTGCCGCTGCCCGCCGGAGAGCGTGAACCCGCGCTCGCCGACGACCGTGTCGTAGCCCTCAGGCAGGGCGAGCACGAAGTCGTCCGCCTGTGCCGCGCGCGCGGCGGCGCGCACGTCGTCGTCGCTCGCCTCCGGGCGCCCGACGCGGATGTTGTCGGCGATCGAGACCGAGAAGAGGAAGGGGTCCTGGGTGACCACGCCGATGTGGCCGCGCAGGTCGTCGAGCCTGACGTCGCGCACGTCGTGCCCGTCGACCAGCACGCGGCCGGCGGTGGCGTCGTAGAACCGCGGGATCAGCGTGGTCAGCGTCGTCTTGCCGCACCCCGTGTGCCCGACGAGGGCGACGGTGCGCCCGGCCGGGACCGCGAGGTCGACGTCGCTCAGCACCTCGCGGTCGGCGTAGGAGAAGCTCACGCCCTCGAAGGCGACATCGCCGCGCAGGGCCGGCAGCGGCCGTGCGTCGGGGCGCTCCTCCATCTCGATGGGGGCGTCGAGGAGCTCGTAGACGCGCTCCCCGCTGGCGATGGCGCGCTGCGCGAGGCCGGTGAGCCAGCCGATGACCTGGGCCGGGTACACGAGCATCATCAGGTAGGTGTAGAAGGCGACGAGGGAGCCGAGCGTCAGGTCGCCCTCGACGACCTGACGCCCCCCGTACCAGAGCAGGAAGGCGACGGCCAGGTTGGGGATGAAGGCGATGAGGGGGATGTAGACGGCCCGCGTGCGCGCCGCGTTGACGCTCGCCTCGAAGACGCGCGTGCTGCGCGCGCTGAACTTGGCGAGCTCGTCGTCCTCGCGGGCGAAGATGCGCACGATGCGCGAGCCGACCACGTTCTCCTCGGCCGCCGCGGTCACGTCGGCGAGGCGCTGCTGGACGTCCTTGAGGATCGGCTGCAGGCGTTGGCTGAAGCGCCAGGTCACGACCAGCAGGGCGGGCAGGAAGGCGAGCGAGAGCAGGGCCAGCCGCCAGTCCATCACCAGCAGGATCACGGCCACGGCGACCATCATGACGAGGTTGACGGCGAAGAAGACGAGCCCGTAGCCGAGGAACATGCGCACGTTCTGCACGTCGCTCATCGCCCGCGACATGAGCTGCCCGGTCGGCCAGCGGTCGTAGTACGAGAACGGCTGTCGCAGGAGGTGGGCCCAGAGGCGGTCGCGCAGGTCGTACTCGATGCCGAGGCTCGCCTTGCCGCTGACGTAGCGCCGGGTGACGCCGACGACGAAGCGCACGACGCCGACGCCGAGCAGGCCGAGCCCGTACCAGACGAGCAGGCCGCTCTCGCCGCCGAGCAGGGCGCGATCGATGGTGAGCTGGGTGATGCGCGGCACGACGAGACCCAGACCCATCTGGGCGAAGGCGAGCACGAAGCCGGCGACAGTCAGCAGCTTGTAGTCGCCGAGGAGCCTGGTGATGCGCCAGAAGGTCCGCCCCGCTCCAGCTTACCCCGGCGTCTCGACTGAAGGCGCGCGGCAGCCGTCACGCGTCGCGCAAGGCACTCGGCAGGCACGGCGTCACCGGGTCGGGAGGGCGGCGCACGCTCCCCCGCCGCGTCTGCGGGCCGTCGGGGTGTAACCTTTTCGCCCGTGGCTTCGTCTAACC
>JAZBOM010000111.1:0-6350 GCA_036351205.1 Thermoleophilia bacterium
GAAGATCCGCAGCAGGTCGTCGACGAGAGCGCGACGGGTCGGCGGGTCGAGAGACGCCAGCGGTTCGTCGAGGAACAGGACCGCGGGGTCGACGGCGAGGGCGCGGGCGATGCTGACGCGTTGCGCCTCGCCGCCGGAGAGCTTGACCGGACGCCGGCCGGCGAGGTGGGCGACCCCGAGCAGATCGAGCGCCTCAGCAGCCCGCCGGCGCGCCTCGACCCGGTCGACGCCGCGCAGCCGCAGGCCGCTCTCCACGTTCGCGTGGACCGTCGTGTTGAGCAGGTTCGGGTGCTGGAACACGGCCGCGGTGGCGCGGCGGAGGGCGAGGCGGCCGCGCCGGGAAGAGACCGGCCGGCCGGCGAAGACCAGCTCGCCGTCGGCCTGCTCGAGTCCGTTCAGGGCGTGCAGCAGCGTGCTCTTGCCGGCGCCGTTGGGGCCGAGGAGCACGTGCACCTCGCCGCCGTGCAGCGCCAAGTCGTCCACGGCGACGAGCGTCCTGCCGCCACGCCGCACGCTGAGGTCGCGGGCCGTGAGGACGAGTTCGCCGGCCCGGGGCCCGCCGGTCACACGCGCCGTCCCTGCTGCTGGATGGCAGTGAGCACGAGGTTGGCGGTGAAGGCGAGGCTGACCAGGATGATGGCGAGAGCGATCGCGTTGGCGAAGCGGCCCATGCGCGTCTCCTGCACGATCGCCCCCGTGAGGACCTGGGTCTGGCCTTTGATGTTGCCGCCCACCATCATCACGGCCCCGACTTCGCTGATGACGGCACCGAAGGCAGCCATGACCGCGGCCAGCAGGGCGACCCTGATCTCGCGCAACTGGTAGAAGAACGCCTGCAGGCGATTGGCGCCGAGAGCGGCGATCTGCTGGCGCAGGCCGACGTCGAGCTGCTGCAGGGCGGCAAGTGACAGACCGGTCATGATCGGCAGGGCGATGATGACCTGGGCGATCACCATCGCCCAGTTACTGTAGAGCAGGCGGAACTCCCCCAGAGGGCCGCTGCGGGTGAGGAAGAGCGCGACGAGGAGGCCGACGACCACCGGCGGTGCGCCCATGCCCGTGTTGACGGCAGTCACCGTCAGGCGGCGCCCCCAGAACGAGGTGAGCGCGATGAGCCCACCCAGAGGGACCCCGAGCACGACCGCGATCGCCAGCGCGAGGCCGGAGACCCACAGCGAACGCAGCGCGATCTCGTACAGCGCTTCGTCTCCTCCGAGGAGGAGACGAAGCGCCTCGACGAACCCTTCCCAGATCAGCTGCATGTGTCTAGCGGCCCTCCACAGCCTTCACGGGCGCGGCGCCGTCAGTACGACCCGAGCGTCTCGGCGTACGGCCTGAAGAGCGGCTCCCCGAACTCCTCCTCACCGTACGTGGCGAGGGCGTCCTGGCCTTCTTTGCTCACCAGGTACTGTGCAAGCCGCTCGGCGGCCGCCGCGTTGATCGCCGTGTGCCTGTTCTGGTCGAGGAGGATCACCGAGTAGGTGTTCTGCAGGTCGGCGCTCTCGGGCGACAGCGGGACGAGATCGAGGGTGTCACGCTGAGCGAGATACGTACCCGTGTCGGTCAGCGTGTAGCCCTGCTTCTCGCTGGCGATGCGCAGCGTCTCGCCCATGCCCTGCCCAGTACTCAGGTACCAGTCGCCCGACGGCTCTATGCCGGCGCTCTCCCAGATGGCGAGCTCCTTGCTGTGGGTGCCCGACTCGTCCCCGCGGGACACGAAGACCGACTCGCTTTCGGCGATGGCCGCAAAGCTCTCGGCCGCCGTCGTGGTCTCGGCGACGCCGGCGGGATCGCCCTCGGGGCCGACGATGACGAAGTAGTTGTAGGCGAACTGCAGGCGCAGCGTGCCGTACCCCGCCTCCATGAACTCCTGCTCCGCGGCGGGTGAGTGCACGGTCAGCACGTCGGCCTCGCCGCGCTCGGCCATCGCGATCGCCTCGCCCGAGCCGACGGCGACGACCTTCACCGTCACGTCGGGGGCGATCTCGGCGTAGGCGGGGAGCACCACGTCTTCGAAGAGGCCGGAGTCGTTGAGGCTCGTCGTGGTCGCGACGATGAGCTGGTCGCGCGCGACGGCCTGTTCTTGAGGTTCCTCCGCCGGCTCGCCCTCCTCCGAGTCAGACCCGCAGCCGGCCAGCAGCGGCAGCGCGGCGAGCACGGTCAGGGCGAGCACGGCGAAGACGAGCAGACGACTCTTCCACATCGCTCTGGTCATGTCGTTCTCCATCCTTTCATAGGACGACCGGACGCTCCCCCGACCGCCGCGAGCTCCGGCGCGACGACACGGCCAGACAACGCGACGAGGCTCACCGGCGCGCGGGCGAGCCCCTGTCATCGCCCTCCTTTCCGCACTGGGAGGCGCAGCCGTTTCCCGCCGCACCCTGACGGCCCCGGCTCCTTAGGCGGCGCATGCCCGTAGGACTCCGGCGCTCGGAGAAGCGTCAATGACTCTAAAGAGAACCTTAGCGTCGTTTCAACCGTTGGCCCGGCGAGGCTGTCGAAGTCGCCGCGAGACGGTTGGACACCCTGGCACGAAGCTCCCGGCGGAGTCGCGGCGCCGTCTGGACGCGGCCCGCGGCCGGCCGCCGCAGGCGGGCCGGCCGCGGGCCCCTCAAGAAAGCGGGCGGCGGGCCCGAGGGCCCGCCGCCCGTGCTGCTACGTTTGGTGCGGCGCGTAGGCGCACCGCGTGCGGGGCGCCTAGCGCGCCGCACCACCTAAGTCAGTCACTTGTCGTCTACCTCCTTCCGTCGCGGCCTCCGGTCGCGACGCGCTTCATCCGCTCGCCGACGACCGCCGACATCTCACAGCATCGCGCCCCGCGGGCCGCTTGGCAAGTCCCGGGACCCCGCCGCGCGCCGTCGCGAGCCGCACCCTCGGCCCTTCGTCCCTCAGGGCCCGAGCGGCTCGCGAGCGCAGGCGTCGACCGGCGGGCCCCCGGTCTGCCAGTCCATCTCGCGGATCGCGACCATCTTCATCTCGGTCATTTCGCGGATCGCGAAGCGCAATCCTTCTCTCCCGATCCCCGAGCCCTTGATCCCGCCGTAGGGCATGTGGTCGACCCGGAACGTCGGGACCTCGTTGATCATGACGCCGCCGACCTCGAGACGCTTGGCCGCGTACAGCGCCTTGTTCAGGTCTCTCGTGAACACACCGGCCTGCAGGCCCATGTCGCTGTCGTTCGAGATCTCGATCGCCTCGCAGAGGTCGCGCGCCTTGAGGATGCTGAGCACGGGGCCGAAGATCTCCCGCGCGCAGACCTTCATGTCGCGGGTCACGTCGATGAGGACGGTGGGCTTCATGCGACCGTCGGCGTCGACCCCGCCGGCGGCCAGCGTCGCGCCCTGCTCGATCGCCTCCTCGACCCAGAGCCGCACGCGCTCGGCCTCGGCCGGCGAGATCAGCGACGAGACGTCGGTGCTCTCGTCGAGCGGGTCGCCGAGCTTGAGCGCCTCGACCGCCGGCACGAGCCTGGCCATGAACTCGTCGTAGACCCTCTGGTGCACGACCACGCGCTGCACCGAGATGCACACCTGCCCGGAGTTCGCGTAGCCGCCGGCGACGATGCGCTGCACGGCGAGGTCGAGGTGGGCGTCCTCGTCGACGATGGTGGCCGAGTTGTTGCCGAGCTCGAGGGTCACCATCTTCATGCCCGCGTCGCTCGCGATCTGCCGGCCTACCGGCGGGCTGCCGGTGAAGGTCACCATGTTGACGCGCTCGTCCTTGACGAGCTTGGCGCCGAGCGTGCTGCCGGGGCCCACGACGACCTGGATGACGTGCTCGGGCAGGCCGGCCTCGACGAGCAGCTCGGCCAGGCGCAGGGCGGTGAGCGGCGTCTGCGAGGCCGGCTTCAGCACGACGACGTTGGCCGCGGCCAGCGCCGGGGCGACCTTGTGCGCCGCGAGGTTGAGGGGGAAGTTGAAGGGCGAGATCGCCGCGATCACGCCGCGCGGCTCGCGGATCGTCCAGCCGAAGCGGTGCTCGCCCGAGGCCTCGGCGTCCATCTCGATGATCTCGCCCGCCGTGCGCTTCGACTCCTCGGCCGCCCAGCGGAAGGTCGACGCCCCACGCGCCGCCTCGATGCGCGCGTCCTTCAGCGGCTTGCCGCTCTCGTTGGCGATGAGGCGGGCGATCTGCTCCGCGTTCTCCTCGATCAGGTGCGAGGCGCGCTCGAGGATCTGGGCACGGCGCCAGGCCGGCGTCCAGCGGAAGCTCTCGAAGGCGAGCCGCGCCCTGTCGAGGACCGCGTCCAGGTCGTCGGCGGTCGTGGTCGGGACACGGGCCAGCTCCGCCCCGTCCCAAGGGCTGCGCAGGACCATCGCCTCGCCGCCGCCGACGGGGCCGCGCACGGCGAACCCCGGCGTGAAGCGGTCGCTCAGGATCTCGACGTCCCTCGTGACCAGGCTCATCCCCGCTCCTTCCTTCGCACCCGGCACGCGGGTGCGCCTCGATGCTCGTGGGAAGGCCCCGCCCGCGGAGGCGCGCGGCGGCCGTCGTTCCGCAGCGCTAGTACCCCGGACGGGGCGCCCGCTCACACGGGCGCCCCGTCGCGGTCGTCACTCGCCGCAGTTCTGGCAGTACCGCACCCAGCTGCCGCGGACCTCGTCGCCCTGGCCCGCGCGCTGGAACGGGCGCCGGTCGCTGAGCGGCACGACCTTGCCGCGGCCCTCGCGCGGCGTCTCCTTGCCGCGCTGGTAGACGCCCATCGGCTGGTCGGTCATGTCGATGTTGATCTGCTTGACCTCGGTGTACTCCTCGAGGCCGAAGGTCCCGAGCTCGCGCCCGATCCCGCTCTGCTTGTAGCCGCCCCAGGGGGCCTCGCTGTAGGTCGGGTGGTAGGTGTTGACCCAGGTGATCCCGGCGCGCAGCGCCCTGATCACGCGCATGGCCTTGGTCACGTCCCTGGTCCAGACCGCGCCGGCGAGCCCGTAGACGCTGTCGTTGGCGATGCGGACCGCCTCGTCCTCGTCGTCGAAGGGGATCACCACGAGCACCGGCCCGAAGATCTCCTCCTGGGCGATGGTCATGGCGTTGTCGACGTCGACGAAGATGGTGGGCTCGTAGTAGAAGCCCTTGCCCTCGAGCCGGCGGCCGCCGGTGGCGAGGGTCGCGCCCTCCTCGACACCGATCTTGACGTACCTCTCGACGCGCTCCAGCTGCTCGCGGCTCACGAGGGGTCCCATCTCGCTGTCGTCGTCGAGCGCCGGCCCGACCTTGATCGCCATCGCCCGCGAGACGAGCTCGCCGACGAAGCGGTCGTAGATCGAGCGCTCGACGAGCAGGCGCGAGCCGGCGGAGCAGACCTCGCCGGCGCCGGCGAAGATGCCGATGAGGGCGCCGTCGACGGCGGCCTCGAAGTCGGCGTCGGCGAAGACGATGTTGGGGCTCTTGCCGCCGAGCTCGAGACCGACCTTCTTCACCGTGTCGGCGGCCTTGCGCATGATGTGCTTGCCGACCTCGACCGACCCGGTGAACGCCACCATGTCGACCAGGGGCGAGGAGGCGAGGTGGTCGCCGACCTCACCGCCCGGGCCGGTGACCACCTGGAAGACGCCCTTCGGCACGCCGGCGTCCTCGAGGAGGCGCGCCAGCTCGAGCGTCGTCACCGGGCTCACGCTGGCCGGCTTCACGATCATCACGTTGCCGGCGGCCAGCGACGGCGCCGCCTTCCAGGCGACCATGAGGACGGGGTAGTTCCAGGGCGTGATGCCGACCGTGACGCCGATCGGCTCACGTACGACCATGCTCATGGTATCGCCGGGCACCTCGAGCGTCTGGCCGTGCATGTCGACCGCCAGCCCGGCGTAGTAGTCGAAGGTGTGGGCGGCGTCGTTCATGTCGATGAACGAGTCTTCGAGCAGCTTGCCCATCTGCCGCGACTCGAGGCGGGCGAGCTCCTCCGAGCGCTCGCGGATCAGCGCCGCCGCGCGGCGCAGGACGTCGGCGCGCTCGGCCGCCTTCATCCGCGGCCACGGGCCGTGGTCGAACGCCTCGCGCGCCGCCGCGGCCGCCCTCTCGGCGTCGGCGACCCCGCCCTTGGGAACGCGGGCGATGACCTCCTCGACGGACGGGTCGACGACCTCGTAGGTCTCGCCGCTCTCGGCGTCGACCCACGCCCCGTCGATGTACATCTGGTAGTCGGCTACTTCTGACTTGGGCATCACCGTGGCCATCTCTCTCACCTCACTGGGCCCTGCCGGACGCCCCGGGGGCGCGGCCGGCCGGGTAACTGGTCGGGGTCTGAAGGTCTCACGAGGCAGGTTCCCAACCGGTGAGGGACATAACCCTGCGACGGGGAGAGGAGCCTCCGGTGAGAGCGCGGGCCGCGGCGGCGAGGGTGCGAAGAACGCGGA
>JAZBOM010000112.1:0-6569 GCA_036351205.1 Thermoleophilia bacterium
CTCGTGGTCTGCACGCCGTCGAAGCCCCCGGCCGCGATCAGCGAGTCGGCGCCGGCGAGGGCCGCGCACAGGCCGGTCATACCGCCCTCGGAGCCGGCCTGGAAGTTGACCGCCTTGGCGTCGGCCGAGATGCCGGTCGCCTGCGTGAGCAGCCCGTAGAAGCGGCTCATCTCGAGGCAGATCAGGTTGATGAGCCCGATCTCCGGACCGGCGGCGATGTATCCCCCGCTGCGCATCTCGGCCACCGCCGAGCCCACGCCGGAGACGAGCGGGCAGCCCGGCTGCGCGAGCTGGAAGAGGACGACCGCCGAGAGCAGCTCGGCGAGGTGCACGATGCAGGTGCCGAGCAGCGTCATCGGCCCCGTGGTGCCGGCCTGCGGCATGGGCAGCACGAAGATCGGGACGCCGCGCTTCGCCAGCTTGAGGCTTGCCTCGGTCATCTCGCGGTCGTGCTGCAGCGGGGCGATGGTGCAGTTGGTCACCGAGAAGACCGGACGCTCGGCGAGCGGCGCCCCGGTCGCCGCCTCGTACATCGCCAGGATCGGCTCGACCAGCTCCGGCGCGCGGATCTCGTCCTGGATGTGCTTGCTCGTGTTGCGCAGGCAGGTGGCCTGCATGACGAGCGGCATGATCTCAGCCTCGACGTCCGAGGTCTGCGGCGAGGGCCAGTGCGTGTCGAGCTCGGGCAATGCGTCGACGAGGCGCGTGAAGCGCGCGAGGTCGGCCTGCGTCCCCTCGCGCCGCGCGCCGGTCAGGTCGTCGAGCACGTAGGTGAACATGCCGTCGCTGGTGGCGACGAGACCATCCCGGCCGAGGACGCGGTCGCGCCGCGGCTCGCGACCGGCGAGGAGGATCTCGCGCGGCACGGTGGCCAGGCACGGCTCGATGAGCTCCCAGCGCAGGCGCGCCGTCAGGCGCTCACGGTCGACCTCGGCGCCGGCCTCCTCGAGCAGGTCGAGGGCGAGCGGTGTGTTGTAGGCGACGCCCACCCGCTCGAGCACTTCGAGGGTCTTCTCGTGGATGAAGCTCTGCTCTGCATCGCTCAGGTACTGGAGCCTCGCCTTGGCCATGATGCCTCCGCGGGTCGCTCACGCTTTCGGCCGATGTCAACGCTAGCACAGGTCGGAGCCATGAGCGTGGGGTTCGCAGCCTCGGCGCGAGGTTTGCGCAGATATCGCAGCGAACGAGCGCGAGATCTGCGCGATCAGCACCTCCGGAGGCGCGCAGGGCGGCGCCGCGCCGTACCCGGCGCAGCCGTGCCGGGCGGCGCCGCGCCGGACGCCGTCTACGGCCTGAAGGTCCTCCGCCCGTACCGGTCGAGGATCTCCGTCAGGCGCGGCCCATCGAGCGCGTGCGCCGTCACCCCGTCGCGACCGACCATGGTCTCGGCCTGCAGCATGGCGTTGAGGATCGCCTCGGCGGTGGCCTCGGCGGCGCCCTGCAGCAGGGCGTCGAAGTGCGGCAGCGAGACCCACTCGGCCCGCAGCCGCACCGGTCCGCCGGCCTCGTAGTCCTGCCGGGGGATGCCCCGGTTGGCCGTGCTGAAGGCGAGGAAGATATCGCCCGAGAAATGGTCACCGTAGGCGCCGAGGTAGGCGAGACCCATCCCGGCCCGCTGGGCGACGCGCCGCAGCTGCACGGGCAGCAGGGGCGCGTCGGTCGCGAGCACGACGATGATCGAGCCGGCGCCCGAGATCGGGCCGGCGCCCGGAGACGCCTTCGCCTCGCGCCGCGCCGTCCCGGCGGCCCCCACGGCCTCCGGCGCCACCGGCAGCGGCACCGCCGCGTCGTCGAGGATCTGGCCCACCGGTACGCCGTTGACGCTGAAGACCGCCCGCGACGAGTGGTTCGCCTGCACGAGCGCAGCGATGGTGAAGCGCTCGCCGCCGAGCTCGACGACGCGCGACGCCGTGCCCGTTCCGCCCTTGAACTCGTGGCAGATCATGCCGGTGCCGCCGCCGGCGTTGCCCTCGGGCACGGGACCGCCGGCGGCCCTCGCCAGCGCCTCGCGCACGTGCTCGGCGCGGACGTGCTGACCGCCGATGTCGTTCAGGTAGCCGTCCCAGGTCTCCCCCACGTGCGGCATGCTCCAGTAGAGCTTGCCCGGCCCGCGGGCCTCGACCTCGCGCCGCACCATGGCGTCGCGGGTCACGCCGACGCTGTGCGTGTTGGTCAGGGCGATGGGCGACATGAGGAGACCGCTCTCGCGGACCCACTCGAGGCCGGTGAACTCGCCGTTGCCGTTCAGGGTATGGCAGCCGGCGAAGAGCGGCTCCTCGCTGATCTCGCCCTCGTGCGGCACGATCACCGTGACGCCGGTGCGCACCGGCCCCTTGCCCACGACGAGGGGCCCGTCACCCTCGACGAGGGTGACGGCACCGACGCGCACGCCGGCGACGTCGGTGATCGCGTTGAGCGGGCCCGGCGTCCCCAGGCCGATCTCGACACCGGCCTCACGTGCGCGCATGTCGTCCCTCCCGAGTCATCCCGGGGCCACGGCCTCGCCCGCCCCTCCCCGTCAGTCGCCCAGCCACTCCGCCAGAGCGTCCATGCACGCCACAGTGCCGTAGAAGTAGCCGTCGTCCCAGGCGACGGGCAGCGTGGACAGCTTGACCCCGACCATGCCGGCCGCCTGGTCGACGTAGATCATCTGGCCGTAGATGCCGAGCGCCATGAACACGCCGCGCTCGGCGTCCTTCACCCACCACTTGTTGCGGTAGGACCAGCCAGGCATCGCCGCGCCCTCGGGAGACTCGGAGAAGGCGCGACGCGCCTCCTCGTCACCCGTCAGGCAGTCCGCGACCCACTCCCGGGGGACGATCGTCCGGCCGTTGAAGACGCCGTCCTGCAGGTACGTCTGCCCGAAACGGCCCAGGTCACGAAGCGCGGCGCAGATGCCGCCGTCGGCAAGCGCCGAGCCGTGCCGGTCGACGGTCACGTCGGCGTCGAACTCGGCCCCCATCGGCGCCCAGACCTCCCGGCTGAGGAGCTCCGGAAGACGGAGACCCGACGCCCTCTCGAGGACCCAGCCCAGGAGGTCGGTGAGGATGGAGCGATAGGCGAAGAGGCCGCCGTGCGCCGTCGCGTTCTCCAGCCCCGTGATGTAGTCGTACAACCCGGACGCGGCCATGGGCTCGAGCGGCGGCGCCCAGCCCATGACCGTCTCGTAGACCCTGACCTCGGCGCCGGGGTCGTCGTAGTCCTCGTTGAACCGCGTCCCGGCCCGCATGTCGAGGAGGTGGCGGACGGTGGCCCCCTCGAAGCTCGAGCCCGCGAGCTCGGGCACCTGGTCCGTCACCAGGCCCTCGGGGTCGAGCTCACCGCGGCCGGCGAGGATCCCGGCCGCGGTGCCGACGATCGACTTCGACACCGACTGCAGCAGGTGCGTCGTGTGCGGCCGCATCCCGCGGAAGTAGTGCTCGGCCACGATGCGCCCGCGGTGGAGGACGAGGAGACCGTCGGTGCACGACTCCTCGAGCCATTCGCCGACCGTGCGCCGCGCCCCGTCGGGCAGGGTGAACCGGACCCCGACGACGTCCCGCGGTTCGCGCTCCAGGACCGAGACCGGACCCGGGCCGCGGTGGATGCCGGCCGTCGGCAGGAACTCGCGCACGTGCTGGAACGCCCAGCGGTTGTAGGGCGGGTCCTGCCAGCGCACGTCGCGGGTGACGAGCCGGTCGGCTGCCGGCGGCAGCCCCGCCATCAACCCGGACGCGTCAGGCGTCGCGGGAGCGACCATCCCTTCCTCCTGTGTCCGGGCGCCGAGGGCTACTTCCCCGCCCCGAGTTCGCGCTCTGCGTCGGCGACGATGGCCGCCATCTCCTCGGCGGCCCCGGGCGGCAGCGGCGTCGGCTCGTGGGTCTCGAGGATCCTGAGCGCCTCGCTGCGGGCTCGGTCGTAGAGCGTCGTCGCGCCGTCGGCGGCCCACTCCTCGCGGACCCGACGGTCGATGAGCTTGCTCTGCGACTGGCTGCGCATGTGACGGTAGGTGTCCTCGTGGGAGAGGAAGTCCTTGAACGCGCCGACGTCGTTGATGACGTCGACGGAGAGGGTCTCGTCGTTGACGGCGACGCCGTTCACCGTGTACTTCACGAGGCGCGCGAACTCGGCGTCCATGACGAGCTGCGCGTAATCGATGGTCATGCCCGACTCGAGCATCCCGGACCCGTAGATGAGGTTGGCACCTGCCAACGCCGGTAGGAGACCGGTGAGCGTCTTCTCATGGCCGGACTGGGCATCGACCACCTTGGAGTCGCCCTACTGCCCGGCGACCCAGCTGGGCAGCAGGTAGTAGCGCGCGAGGCAGGCGACGCCGGCGTTGATGAGGGCGCACTCCGGGCTGCCCACCGAGGCGGAGGCGAAGCGCAGGTCCATGGCGGTCGTGGAGGACCCGTACACCACTCCAGCGCCCTTCTGCGTCAGCTGCGCAAGTGTGAGACCGGCGAGCACCTCGGCGTTGTGCGTGACCAGCGTGCCGGCCAGGTTGATCGGCGACGAGCCGCCCGCCATGGCCATCGAGAGGACGTTGACCGGCACGCCGGAGCGCGCTCCGGTCATGACGATCTCACAGACGTCACGGATCAGTTTGAGCGGGCTCACCGGGCAGGTGAGGAACGAGAGGACGGGCTTCTCGCGCAGCTTGTCGGCGCCCCCGACGAGCGTGGCGGCCATGTCGCGCATGCGCCCCGCGAGGTAGCCGCTCATCGGCCCGATGAAGGCGTGCTTCGAGCAGTTCGAGAAGATGGCCTCGGCGTTGTGGAGCGGCTGGACCTCCTGGGGCACGTCGTGCGCCCCGAGCGGCCGCTCCAGCACGTCGATCTCGGGCAGGGCGTCGATCAGGCGCGAGCAGTCGGCGACGTCCTGCTTCACCGTCTCGCGCAGCTCTCCGCTGTGGACGTCGATGATCTCGACGGCCTCACCGAAGTTGGTGAAGCCGACCCTGCCGTCCTCGAGGACGATGTCGTGCTTGGGGTCGCGGCCGTAGCACACGAGCCGCGACGGCGCCGAGCGGATCGCGTCCTCGACGACGTGGCCGGGGATCTTCGTGATGCCGTCGGACTCCACCCTCGCGCCGGCCCCGGCGAAGAGCTCCTGCGCCTCCTCGTCCTCGACCCAGACACCGGTGCGCTCGAGGACGTCGAGCGTCGCGTGGTGGATGTCGTGCAACTCGTCGGGCGTGAACACATCGAGCCTGAGACCGCCGCTTCGGCGGTGGCCCGACTGCGGGTTCCGTCTCATCTCATCACCTCCACGGGGCTTCCTCCTGACTCACCCGGGGACCCCTGTCGTCGCGCACCCTGGTCGGCGCGAGCCCGGGTCTTCGACACGATGAGGGGTCATCGTCCCACATGTCCGCTCGAGGCGCACGCACGACTCGGCCACGGCCGTCGCGACGGGAGGGGCCGGATCCTCGTGCGCACCGGCGCTCGGCGCCGGCACGTGACGGTCATCGCCGTGCCGTCTCGGCTTCGGCCACGACGCGGTCCATCACGCGCACGACGTCGTCGGGGAGCGGATCGGGCACGTGCTCGTCGAGGATGCGCCGCGCCGCGTCCCCGGCGCGGGCGTAGATGTCGAGCCGCCCGCCGGCGGTCCACTCCTCGTGCACGCTCCTGTCGATGAGTCGCGGCCGGCTCTGCTCCCGCATGTGCCGCAGTGTGGCGTCGAGGCTCAGGAAGTCGCCGAACGGGCCGACGGTGGCGATGTCCGCGAGCGCCACATGCTCGGCGTCGACGGGTATACCGCCGCACGCGTACTCGAGCATGCGCGCGAACTCGGCGTCCATGACGAGCTGCGCGAAGTCGAACGTCAGCCCCGATTCGACCATCCCGAGGCCGAAGATCACGCTGGCCCCGGCGAGCGCCGGCAGCAGAGCTGTGAGCGTCTTCTCGTGGCCCGCCTGGGCGTCGGAGGTCTTGCCGTCACCGGCGCCGCCGGCGACGAAGCTCGGGAGGCCGTAGCGGCGCGCCAGCTGGGCGACGGCGGCGCTCACGAGAGCGAGCTCCGGCGAGCCGATCGCGGCACAGCCGAGCCGCAGGTCGATGCTCGTCGTGGCGCTCCCGTAGACGACGGTCGTGCCCGGCTGCGCGAGCACGATCCCGGCGAGCACCTCCGTGTTGTGGGTGACGAGCGTCCCCGCCAGGGTCACTGGAGACGAGCCTCCCGCCATCGCCATCGAGACCAGGTTCAGCGGGACCCCATGTCGCGCGCCGACGAGGATGACCTCGCAGCAGCTCGCGCCCAGCTTCAGGGGGCTGACCGGGCAGGCGGTGAAGGTGAGGATGGAGCGCGAGCGCACGGCCTCGGCCGAGCCCAGGATCGCGCGCTGCAGCTCCACCATCCGCTCGGCGACGAAGCCGTCCTGGGCGCCGATGAAGACGTGCTTCGTCGTGTTCCTCAGGATCGCGTCCGCGTTGTGCAACGCAGCGACACCCTGGGCGACGTCGTGGGCTCCGAGCGGCCGTTCGCAGAGCGCGATCTCGTCGAGGGCGTCGATGGCCAAAGCCGCGGCGGCCACATCGGTCTTGCGCGGTTCACGGCGCTCGCCGGAGCGAGGGTCGACGAGGAAC
>JAZBOM010000113.1:0-2356 GCA_036351205.1 Thermoleophilia bacterium
ACAGCTCGCAGAGCTTCGACATGGGCGCCGTACCCGAGCTGCCGCGACTGCGGCAGCGCGACTGGGACGGCGCCCCCATGAGCGACGATCCGGACCTTGCCTACCAGCGCTACCTCATCACGGACGACGGCGTCTCGCCGCTGGCCTTCCCCGGCCGCGAAGGGGCCATCGTCAAGGCCAACAGCTACACCCACGACGAGTACGGCATCACCACCGAAGACCCGGGGATGACGGTGCGGATGCAGGACAAGTGGCTGCGCAAGGCGGAGGCCATGGCGGCGGAGCTCGACGGCCTGCCGCTGGTCAACGTGTACGGCGATCCCGCGGCGACGCGGACGGTCGTCACCTGGGGCTCGCCGGTGGGCGCCCTGCGCGAGATCGGCGAGCTCATCGGCGTGCGTGTCGTACAGCCGGTCGTCCTCTGGCCCTTCCCGACGCGCCAGCTCGAGGCCGCTCTGGCCGGCAGCGAGCGCACGGTCGTCGTCGAGATGAACGCGACCGGGCAGTTCGCCGGCCTCATGCGGCGGTACGGCCTGCACGTCGACGCCGCCGTGAACCGCTACGACGGCCGGCCCTTCGGCGTCGGCGAGCTGCGGGCCAAGGTCGAGGGGGCGCTGAAGTGAGCGCGGAGAGCAACGGCATGAAGAAGGACTCGGCGGCGAAGGGCGGCGCGGGCGCGGAGCGTCCCGCGGCGGCGGCGAAGACCGCCGCCTCGGCCGTGAAGCTCGGCACCTACGCGAAGAACACCTGGTGCCCCGGCTGCGGCAACTTCGCCATCCTCAACGCGATCAAGGCGGTGTTCCAGGACCTCATCGCCGGCGGTACCCGGCGCGAAGACATCGTCGTCGTGGCGGACATCGGGTGCAGCAGCAAGATCATGGACTACATCGGCGTGAACAGCTTTGACTCCCTGCACGGCCGGGCGATCCCGACGGCGGTGGGCGTCAAGCTGGCGAACCCCGGGCTCACGGTGGTGGTGCACGCCGGCGACGGCGGCGCCTACGCCGAGGGCCTCGAGCACCTCGTCTTCGCCGCCCAGCGCAACGCCGACATCACCGTGATCGTGCACGACAACGGCGTCTACGGCCTCACCATCGGGCAGGCCGGGCCGATGACCCCGCCCGGCTACAAGGGCCGCTCCACGCCGTACGGCAGCGAGAGCACGCCGTTCAACCCGCTCGAGCTGCTCCACGTCGCCGGGGCGACCTGGCTCGGCCGCGGCTACACGCACGGCATCCCTCTGCTCAAGAAGCTCTACCGCGAGGCGATCGCGCACCCCGGCTTCAGCCTCGTCGACACGCTGCAGGTCTGCGTGACCTTCCGCAACATGTACGAGTCCTACAACGAGCGCGTCTACGAGCTCGAGGGCCACGACCCGCGCGACGAGACGGCGGCGCTCGCGAGGATCCGCGAGTGGGACTACGCCTCCGACGGGCCGGTCGCGCTCGGTCACTTCCTCACGCGCGAGCGGCCCGTCTTCGCCGAGGGCTTCGCGGCCTACGGGGGCCGCATCGACGTCGAGTCGGCCGTCGCCGAGGTCTTCGCCGAACTCACGTAGGGCGCAGGCGCGCGTCGAGCCGCGGGCGGCGAGCCTTGCTCGCCGCCCGGCAGTGCTCGCGTCTCGCCCGGGCGGACTCGCCTGCGCCCGCGCCGTGCGCCGTGATAGCGTGTCGCCGCCATGACGGACACGACGCCAGCCCGTCTCCAGGACCTCGCGCCGACCGCGCAGAGGATCCTCACTGCGGCGCGGACCATCCTCGCCGAGCGCGGCTACGCCGAGCTGACGATGGCCGCCATCGAGCAGGAGTCGGGCGTCAACCGCGCGCTGGTCTCGTACTACTTCGGCGGCAAGGCCGGGCTGGTGGCGGCGCTCGTCGACACGCTCTTCCAAGACCCTGACACGGGCCTCGTCGAGGAGGTCCGCGCCACGACCGAGGGCGGTGAACGTGCAGCGGCCTTCCTCGACTGGCAGCAGGCGGTGTCGGCCAACGACCGCGTGAACCGCATGCTCTACGAACTGCTGCCCCACGCCCTCCGAGACCCCGAGATCCGCGACCGCTTCGTCGAGGAGTACCGCGTGTACCGCCGGGTCGACGCGGATTGCCTCGGCGCGGCGCCGGCTGCGCCCACCGCGGAGCAGCTCGAGGCGCTCGCTGCGGTCAGCATCGCGGTGGTCGAGGGCCTCGGGATCCAGCGGGCTCTCGACCCCGAGGGCTTCGACCACGTCCGTGCGTGGCGGATGTGGCGCACCGTCGTCGGGCGCTACCTCGGCCTCCCCGACGAGCCCGGCACGGACTGATCCGATCCTCCGGCGCCGGCCGGCCTCCCTACCGCGACGGCCGCACGAAGCGACGCC
>JAZBOM010000114.1:0-3008 GCA_036351205.1 Thermoleophilia bacterium
GGCCGAGGTCCGTGGCCTCCACGAGCTCTACGAGGCCGTCGCCAACACCGGCAAGCACGTGCAGACGGTGACCGTCGTGGAGCCGCAGGAGGCCGCGGTCGCGGTGGAGATGGCCCGCACCCTCTGTGACGGTGACGACGCCCGCCTGCGGGCGGAGCCGCCGATCTCGGCCCTGCTGGGCACGGTCACCCCGCTCGGCAACGACGGGGGCACGCTGGAAGCCGGTCTCGTCTTCGCGGCCGCCGGGGTGCCCATCGGCTTCGTCAGCATGCCGATGGGCGGCTCGACGACGGTCACGGTCTGCACGTGCTTGCCGGTGTTGGCGACGGCCTCGTAGAGCTCGTGAAGCCCGCGGACCTCGGCCGGCCGGTCCTGGGCGCTCACCGCCGGCCAGCAGAAGTCGACCGCGGGCACGGCGTCGACGAGGCGGGCGATCGCGCCCACGTCGGCGGCCGTCGTCGCCCGCTTCTCGCCGCTCACGGGGTCGTAGATCTCGACGCAGCACCCGTCGGTGGTGAGCAGCGAGCCGGCACCGGTCACGAGAGGGCTCCCGGCGCGGGCGCCGAGCGTCAGCCGGCGCGGCGCCCGCCCGACGAGCTCACGCACGACGCCGGGCGGGATCGTGACCCGGGCCCCGTCGGCTGCCGCGCCGGCGGCCACGAGCGCCTCCCGGGCCCGTGCCGAGGGCACGCTGAACCCGACGCCGGCGAGCACGTCGAGGGCGGCCGCGTCGAGACGGCGCAGGTCGTCGTCTTCGAGGATCCTGAGGCGCCCGGCCGTGCCCACGGCAGGGCCCTGCGTGTGTGTCATCGTCCACCCTCCACCAGCGCGGTGTCGGCGCGGGCTCGCGCGCGCCGAGCAGACTACACCACGCCGGGCACGACGGCACCCGAGCGCGGGACGTCGCGCGCGGGTCGCACCCGGGCCGGCCGGAGCCGATACGACGGCGCCCGGCGGACCGCGCCGGCGGAGCCCCGCCGGGACCCCTGCGGTACACTGGCCCGGTGAGCCTGCCGGCACAGACACCGCCGCCGCCGCCCCGCAGCGGCCGCCGCGCGCGGGCGCGCGTGCTCGGCGACCTGCTCCTCCTCGTCGGCGGTCTGCTGCTCTCGTATCCCTACTGGTCGTCGGCCTACGCCCACGTCCAGCAGGGCCGCCTGGAGGACACCTACGAACGAGCGGCCGAGTCGTTCCGCGCCACGGTCGCCGACCCCTCGGACAGGCCGCGCGGCGTCAGCCAGGAGGAGCGCGCGCGCCGTCTTGCGGCCGCCTTCGCCGACACGCTGGAGACCGGCGACCCGGTGGGGCGGCTCAAGATCCCGGCGATCGACGTCAACCGGACGGTGCAGCACGGCGTTCGCGGCCCGCAGAGCCTCGACCCCGACGGCGACCGTGCCCTGCTGCGCCGCGGCCCCGTGCACTACGGCGACACTCCGCTGCCCGGGGCCGGCGAGCCGTTCGCGGTCTCCGGGCACCGGACCACGTACGGTGCGCCCTTCAACCGCCTGGGCGAGCTCGAGCCCGGCGACACCATCTTCGTGGACACGCCGTACGCGCGGTTCCGCTACACGGTCGCCAAGCTCACCGTCGTCGAACCGACGGACACCGGCGTGCTCCTCGACCGCGGCTACGGCCTCGTGCTCACCACCTGCACGCCGATGTACAGCGCCAGTCACCGCCTCATCGTCTGGGCGAAGCTGCGCTCGTTCACCATCTTCGGCGAGGGCTCACGGCCATCGGCGGGCACCGCCGGGCACCCGGTGCCGGGGTCGTCCGTCAGCCCCGCGGCCGGCCCCTGACGGGGGGCGCCGCGGGCGGCCGACGTCACGCCCGCGCGCGCATCACGACCGCTCCCTCGGCCGCGCGACTTCGGGCACGACGCCACCCGCCGCCGGGGCGGGCCGCAGACCCCACGCTCAGACGGGGTAGGGCGGCCGCTCCTCCGCCGACCCTTCGAGCAACTGGACCGTCAACTCCTGCCCGACCGGGCCCCCGGGGTGCCCCGCGGGGACGACCGCGAGGCCTTGGGCGAGGGCCATCGAGCGCAGGATCCCCGAGCCCTGGGGGCCGGTGGTCGTGAAGCGCCAGGCGTCGCCCTCGCGGACGAGGCGGCAGCGGCGCAACTCGGCGCGCTCCTTCGCCGCCCTGACCGGCTCGGCCGCCGCCGCCGTCACGTAGGGCCGGTAGAGGGCGCGCCGGCCCTGCAAGGCGAGCACCGCCGGCCTGATGTAGAGCTCGAAGGAGACCATCGAGGCGACCGGGTTGCCGGGGACCCCGAAGACCAGCGTGCCCTTGCGGACCCCGAAGGCGAGCGGCTTGCCGGGCTTGGTCTTGACCCCCCAGAAGCGCCGCTCGACGCCGAGTCCCTCCTGGACCTGCTTGACGAAGTCGAACTCGCCGACCGAGACGCCGCCCGAGGTGAGCACGACGTCCTGCTCGAGCGCGGCGGCGAGGAGCCGGCGGGTCTCGGCGGCGTCGTCGCGGGCGATGCCGAGCAGGATCGGGTCGCCGCCGGCCTCGAGCACCTGCGCGTACGCGGTGAACGAGTTCGAGTTGCGGATCTGGCCCGGCGCCAGCGGCTGCCCGGGCGCGACGAGCTCGCTGCCGGTCGCGAGGATCGCGACGCGCGGGCGCCGCGCGACGGGCAGCGTCTCGACGCCCACCGAGGCGAGGAGCCCGATCTCCGCCGGCCCCACCTTGTCGCCCGGTTCGAGGAGCCGGTCGCCGGGCGCGAGGTCCTCTCCGGCGAGGCGCACGTTGGACCCTGGCGCCGGCGGGTCGCTGGCGAGGATGCCGGCCTCGAGAGCCACGGTGAGCTCGACCGGCACCACGGTGTCGGCGCCGGGCGGCAGCGGGGCGCCGGTCATGATCTTCGCCGCCTCGCCGGCGAAGAGATGCCGCGCGCTCGGCCGGCCGGCGGGGATCTCGGCGACCACGGCGAACTCGCGGCGGCCTTCGGCAAGGTCCTCGCCGCGCAGCGCGAACCCGTCCATCGCCGAGTTCGTGAA
>JAZBOM010000115.1:0-7774 GCA_036351205.1 Thermoleophilia bacterium
CCGCCCCGTACTATCGCGCCTCCGCCCGGGCTCTCGATCCCGAGCGGGGGTCTCTCGACCCTGTGCGGGGGTCGCTCGACCCCGAGGGTCACTCAGAGGCTGCAGGCGTTGTCCCGCTCCTCCTCCCAGACCGTCTGGACGGGCTCACCGCACTTGACGAGCAGCTTGTCCCACTCGTGGTCGACCCAGTCCTGGACGCGCTCGAGCGTCTCCTCGTTGCCGGGCTTGAACAGGTGGGCGAAGCGCCCCTGCCGGCGGAGCCACGGGAGCAGGTCCTCCTTGAGCTTGGGCCGGTAGGTGAGCCGGTACTGCCCGTCCTCGACCTCGAAGAGCGGCCAGTAGCAGGTGTTCACCGCCTGGCGGGCGAGGTCGATGCTCTCGGCCCCGTCGCTGCGCCAGCCGCGCGGGCAGGGCGAGAGGATGTTGAGGAACGTCGGCCCCGGTGTCGCCAGCGCCTTGGCTGCCTTGCGCACGAGGTCGCGCGGGTCGTGCGGCGAGGCCTGGGCGACGTAGCGCAGCCCGTGGGCGATCATGATGTCGGTCAGGTTCTTGCGGTCCTGCAGCTTGCCGGCCTGCTCCTTGCCGACGGGGCTGGTCGTCGTCCAGGCGCCGGGCGGGGTCGCGCCCGAGCGCTGGAAGCCGGTGTTCATGTAGGCGCCGTTGTCGTAGCACACGTAGAGCATCTGGTGGCCCCGCTCCATGGCGCCGGAGAGCGACTGCAGGCCGATGTCGTAGGTGCCGCCGTCGCCGCCGAAGGCGATGAACTTGACGTTGTCGTCGATCTTGCCCTGCTTCTTCAGCGAGCGGTAGGCGGTCTCGACGCCGGAGAGCGTCGCGGCGGCGTTCTCGAAGGCGGTGTGGATGTAGCTCCCCGTCCACGAGGTGTAGGGGTAGATCGTCGTCGACACCTCGAGGCAGCCGGTCGCGGCGCTCACGACGACGGGGTCGTCGGTGCCCATCAGCACCTGGCGGACGACGGTCGGGGCGCCGCAGCCGGCGCACATGCGGTGTCCGCCGGCGAGCTGGTTGGAGTGCGCGAGCAGCTTGTGCCACTCGGTGCGCGCGTCTTCGAAGTGGTTGGTCTCCTTGAGCGCGTCGACCGGGCAGACCTCGACGCACTCGCGGCACATGATGCAGCGCGACTCGTCGACCCGGTAGGAGCGCAGCTCGCGCTGGTTGAACGTGAGCGCCCCGGTCGGACAGGCGGTGACGCAGCGCCCGCAGGTGATGCAGTCGGCGAGCTGGAGGGCCTCGCCGTAGGGCGTGTCGACGGTGATCGCGAAGCCGCGCCCGGTGAAGTCGTAGCAGGCCGGGCCGGCGACGTCGCGGCAGACGCGCACGCAGCGCCCGCAGGCGATGCAGCGGTCCATGTCGCGCTGGATGAACGGGTGCTCGTGGCGCGGCTCGACGCTGCGTACGCGGGCACCGGGGACGACGAGGTCGTTGGTCGTGATCTCGTGCTCGACGCCGAGGCGCTGCAGCTCGCAGTCGCCGAGCGACGGGCAGACGCACTGCAGGCAGCGCGCCGCCTCGGCGCGGGCGGCGGCCAGCGAGTAGCCCTTCTCGACCTCGTCGAAGGTGCCGGTGCGGCGGGCCTTGCCGATGCGCGGCATGGTGGTGCGCTTGGCCGGCTCGGCGGCGCTGCCCATCTTGAGCCAGACGGGGCTGCGCTCGGCGAGCCGGGCGCCGACCTCGCCGAGCTGGGGCTCGGCCTTGAGCTGCTCGAGGTAGGGCAGGCCGGCGTAGACGGCGAGCTGCTCCTCGAGGGTGTCGAGATCGGCGCCGCGCAGCCAGGCGTCGACGGCCAGGCCGGCGCGCTTGCCGCCGGCCACGGCGTGGATCACCGAGCGGGCGCCGGTGACGGCGTCGCCGCAGGCGAACACGCGAGGGTCGGCCGTGCGCCCGGTGTAGTGGTTGGCCTCGAGGGTGTCCCACGAGGAGACCGTGAGCTCGTCGGCGTTGTCGCCCAGGTCGGGACGGTACGACAGGGCCGTGATGACGGTCGTCGCCGGGTGCTCGAAGCGCGAACCCTTGAGCTCGCGGGTCTTGCCGCGCTCGCGGTGCAGGCGCACGCACTCGACGGCGGTCGGCTTGCCGCCGCGCGCGAGCTTGACCTTCTTCGCCCGCACGCCGAACTCGAAGGCGACGCCCTCGTCGAGGGCCTCGGCGAGGTCGCGGGCGCCGGCCTCGAGGCGCTCGCCGGCGTGCGGGGCGAGCACGGTGACCTTCTTCGCCCCGAGGCGCCGCGCGGTGCGCGCCGCGTCGAGCGCGGCGGTGCCGTCGCCGATCACGGCGACGTGGTCGGTGAGCCGCACCTTGCGGCCCTCGCGCACCTTGCGCAGCATGTCGAGGGCTTCGATGGTGGCCTCGACGCCGGGGATCGTCGCCCGCGCCTGCTGCCAGGCGCCGACGCCGAGGACGACGGCGTCGAACCCGGCGTCGAGCAGGCCCTCGACGGTCACTTCGTACCCGAGGGCCGTGTCGTCGACGAAGCGCACGCCGGCGTCCCAGAGCGGCTTCAGCTCGGCGTCGAGCACCTTCTCGGGCAGGCGGAACTCGGGGATGCTGTAGCGCAGCGAGCCGCCGGGCTTGTCGTTGGTGTCGTAGACCGTGACCTCGTGGCCGGACTCGGTGAGGTACCAGGCGGCGGCGAGGCCGGCCGGGCCGGCGCCGATGACGGCGACGCGCCGGCCGCTCGCCATGCCCGGGATCAGGGCCGTGGTGCCGTGGTCGGCGGCCGCGCGGTGCAGGGCGCAGATGGCGATCGGCTCGTCGACCTCGCCGCGCCGGCACTCGGGCTCGCAGGGCCGCGGGCAGATGCGCCCGAGGATGCCGGGGAAGGGCAGGTCGCGGCGCACGATCCACGCCGCCCCCGCGGGGTCGCCCTGCTCGAGCGCCGCCATGTAGGCGGGGATGTCGATGTGCGCCGGGCAGGCCTGCGTGCAGGGCGCCTCGCAGTACGAGTCGTGGTCCGACAGGTACATCTTGAGGTAGCTCTCGCGGCGGGCCCGTACGCGCTTGGTGTCGGTCTTGACCTTGAGGCCGTCGCGCACCCAGGTGGTGCAGGCGGTCTGCAGCTTGTCCATGCCCTCGACCTCGACGAGGCAGAGGCGGCAGGCGCCCCAGGCGGCCATGCCCTCCTCGTGGCAGAGGGCGGGGATGTCGATGCCGTTGCGGCGGGCGACGTCGAGGACGGTCTCGCCCGCCTTGGCGCTGAGCTTCCTGCCGTCGACCGTGAGGCTGACGGAGGCTTTGGTCCGCGTGCTCACTGCGGCCTCCCTTCAGCCGCCACGGGCACCGCCGGTTCGACGCGGACCGCGTCGAAGCGGCAGACCTGGCGGCAGGTGTCGCACTTGATGCAGAGCTTCTGGTCGATCTCGTGGAGCTGCTTGCGCTCGCCCGAGATGGCCTGCGTCGGGCAGGCCCCGAAGCAGACGTGACAGCCGGTGCAGGCCTCGGTGTCGATCGCGTAGCGGATCAGCGGGCGGCAGACGCCGGCCGGGCAGCGGCGCTCGACGATGTGGGCCTCGATCTCGTCGCGGAAGTAGCGGATCGTCGAGAGCACCGGGTTGGGGGCGCTGCCCCCGAGGGCGCAGAGCGAGCCCTCCATGATGTCCTCGGAGAGGCGCTCCATGCGCTCGATGTCGTCGAGCGTGCCCTCGCCGGCGCTGATGCGCTCGAGGACCTCGAGCAGGCGCTGGCTGCCGACGCGGCAGGGCACGCACTTGCCGCAGCTCTCCTCGGCGGTGAACTTGAGGAAGAACTTGGCGAAGTCGACCATGCAGGTCGTGTCGTCGACGACGACCATGCCGCCGGAGCCCATCATGGAGCCGGCGGCGACGAGGCTCTCGAAGTCGATCGGCTCGTCGAGCAGGGCGGCGGGCAGGCAGCCGCCGCTCGGGCCGCCGAGCTGCACCGCCTTGAAGGTGCGGCCCGGCAGCATGCCGCCGCCGATGTCGAAAATGACCTCGCGCAGGGTGGCGCCCATGGGCACCTCGACGAGGCCGCCGTTCACGATCTTGCCGGTGAGCGAGAAGATCTTCGTGCCCTTGCTCGTCGCGGTGCCCATGGCGGCGAACGCCTCGGCCCCGTTGAGCACGATCCACGGCACGTTGACGTAGGTCTCGACGTTGTTGAGGTTGGTGGGCTGGCCCCAGAGGCCCTGGGCGACGGTGCGGATGTGCTTGCCGCGCGGCATGCCGCGGTGCCCCTCGATGGAGGCGGTGAGCGCGGTGGACTCGCCGCAGACGAAGGCCCCGGCCCCCTGGTTGATGCGGATGTCGAAGCTGAAGCCCGAGCCCAGGATGTCGTCGCCGAGGAGGCCGCGCTCGCGCGCCTGGGCGAGCGCGTGACGCAGGCGCTCGACGGCGAACGGGTACTCGTGGCGCACGTAGACGTAGCCCTCGACGGGGCCGTTGCCGGCGCCGATGGCGAAGGCGGCGATGGTCATGCCCTCGATCACCGCGTGCGGGTCGCCCTCGAGCACCGAGCGGTCCATGAAGGCGCCGGGGTCGCCCTCGTCGGCGTTGCAGATCACGTAGTGCTTCTCGCCCGGGTTCTCGCGGCAGTAGCGCCACTTGCGCCCGGTCGGGAACCCGGCCCCGCCGCGGCCGCGCAGGCCGCTGGCCTCGACCTCGGCGATGACCGCCTCGGGGTCGTCGGCGCAGAGCACCTCGGCCAGGGCGGAGTAGCCGCCGTGGTTGAAGTAGTCGTCGATCGAGTACGGGTCGACCTTGCCGTTGAGGGCCAGGACGATGCGACGCTGGCCCTGGTAGAACGGGATGTCGGCCTCGTGGGCCAGCGGCGCGTCGGTCTGCGGGTCGCGGTAGAGCAGGCGCTCGACCACGCCGTCGCCGACCACGCTGGTCTCGATGATCTCGGCGATGTCCTTGGGCTTGAGGCGCGGGTAGAAGAGGCCCTGCGGTCGGACGACCACGATGGGGCCCTCCTCGCAGAAGCCGTGGCAGCCGGTCTCGACGACGGCGACCTTGTCGGTCAGGTCGCGCTCGGCGAGCGCCTTGTCCAGGGCCTTGCGCAGGGCGACGCGCCCCGAGGCGTGGCAGGCCGTGCCGGCGCAGACGCGGATCTCGACCTTGTCGTCGCCGGCCAGGTAGGCGCCCTTGACGGGGGCCTTGGCGAGGGCTTTGCGGATGCGCGTGGCGCGCTTCTCGGCATCGGTGGTCGTGCTGCGGGCCGGGGTCATGACGCCACCTCCGCCTTGCGCAGCTTGCGTACCAGCTTGCGCGCCTCGTTGGGCCCGACGCGCCCGTGGGTGTCGTCGTCGCCGACGCGGACCACGGGGGCGAGGGCGCAGGCGCCGACGCAGTTGACCGTCTGCAGGGTGAAGAGGCCGTCGGGGGTGGTGCCGCCGACGGGGACGTCGAGCTCCTGGGCGAAGGCCTCGACGACCAGCGGGGCGCCGGCCACGTGGCAGGCGGTGCCCATGCAGACGTCGATCACGTACTTGCCCACGGGCTCGAGGCGGAACTGGCTGTAGAAGCTGGCCACGCCGAAGACGCGCGAGAAGGGCAGCTTCATCTCGTCGGCGATCGCCTCGAGCGTCGCCCGCGGCAGCCAGCCGTAGGCCTCCTGCGTGGCGTGGAACGCCTCGACCAGGCCGGAGCCCTCGCGGATGCGGGCGACGACGGGGTCGAACTTCGCCATCTCGATCTCGGGCTGCTCCGCCAGCGCCGCCGCGCGCTCGGCGTCGACGTCGAAGGGCAGGGTCTCGAACTCGGGGCAGTGGTCGATCTCGATGCAGTCGACCGGGCAGCGGCGCTCGCAGAGCGTGCAGGCGTAGCAGCGCAGGCGGCCGTCCTTCTCCTTGACGAGGTCGAAGAGCCCGACCCCCTTGCGCTTGCCGACCAGCTCGCGCTTCTCGAAGTCGATGCCCTGCAGGACCTCGTACAGGTGCGAGCCGGTCAGGGTGCCCCGTCCGTTGCCGTTGCCGCCGTCCCTCTTCTTGGCCATCCGGGTCACCTCAGTCCTCGCGCAGGTTGAGGTAGCGCCGCTCGGTGGAAGTGCGGCGCTTGGCCTTGGCCGCCTTCTGCAGGGCGGCGAACGCCTGCTCGATGTTGTCGGGGAAGATGTCGCGGCCGCCGAGCCCGTAGATGAAGGGCAGGACCTGGGGGCGCGGGTCGCTGTCGTAGAGCGCCGCCCGCACCTCGAGGAAGACCGGCCCGCCCTGGGCGCCGAACGAGTCGGCGCGGTCGAGCACGCCGACGACCCTGGCGCCCTTGAGCGCCTCGACGAAGGCCTTGACGGGGAAGGGCCTGAAGACGCGCACCCGCACCATGCCGGCCTTGACGCCGCTCTCGCGCAGCTGGTCGACGACCATGCGCGTCGTGCCGGCCGTCGAGCCGACGACGACGATGGCGATCTCGGCGTCGTCCATGCGGTAGTCGTCGACCAGGCCGTACTGCCGTCCGGAGAGCTCGGCGTACTCGTCGGCGATCTCCTGGATCACGCCGAGGGCGCGGTCCATGGCGCGGTTCTGCGAGACCTTGTGCTCGAAGTAGAAGCCGTGCAGGCCGTCGAACGGGCCGACCGTCACCGGGTGCTTGGTGTCGAGCAGCGGGTGCACGGGCCGGTGCGGCCCGATGAAGGCCTGCACCTGGTCGTCGGTCAGCATCCTGAGCGGGCCGATGGCGCCGCTGATGACGTAGCCGTCGAGCATGCCCATGGCGGGGAGCTTGACGTCGTCGTGCTCGGCGATGCGCACCGCCTGCAGGCAGTTGTCGTAGGCCTCCTGGTGGTCCTCGCCGTAGAGCTGGACCCAGCCGGTGTCGCGGCCGCCCATCGTGTCGGAGTGGTCGCAGTGGATGTTGATGGGGCCCGAGAGGGCGCGGTTGACGGTCGTCATGACGAGCGGCAGCCGGTAGGACGCGGCGATGTAGAGGACCTCCCACATGAGGGCGAAGCCCTGAGAGGAGGTCGCCGTCATCGTCCGCGCGCCGCCGGCCGCCGCGCCGATCGCCGCGCTCAGCGCCGAGTGCTCGCTCTCGGCGGTGATGAACTCGGTGTCGACCTTGCCGTCGGCGACGAACTGGGCGAAGATCTGCACGATCTCGGTCTGGGGCGTGATCGGGTAGGCCGCGACCACGTCGGGGTCTATCTGCCGCATCGCCTCGGCGACGGCCTCGTTGCCGGTGACGGCGAGCGTGTGGGCGTCGATCGTAGCCACGCTCACTCCTTCTCGTCGAGCTTCATCGTGATGGCGTCCCTCGGGCACTCCTTGGCGCAGATGCCGCAGCCCTTGCAGTGCTCGAGGTCGACGCCGACGGCCTTGCCGCCCTCGATCTTGATCGAGGCGTCGGGGCAGTAGAAGTAGCAGAGCATGCAGCCGTCGCACTTCGAGCTGTCGATCTCGGGGACGAACGTGCGCCAGCCGCCGGTCTCGTTGTCGATCGAGTTGCCGGCCTCGGGGATCGTGGCGCCGAGCTCGTGGCGGTCGGGGCCCCACGTGTCGAGGTCGCTGACGTCCCACTGCGGCTTGCGGCTCCCGGCGCCACGCGCCGCGTGCGCCGCGCCGGGCTTCTGCCGGGCCGGGGCGGCCTTCGCGGCCGGGGCCGCCTTCTTCCGCGGGGCGGCCTTGGCGGACGGGGCCGCCTTCTTGCGTGCGGGTGCGGGCTTCGCGGCGGCCGCCTTCTTCTCAGCACTCATTCGCCCTGCACCTCCTCGTAGCTGCGTGTCAGGGCCTGGATGTTGCCCTCCACGACCTTGGGCGGGAACTTCTTGCCGAAGTCGGCGCGCATGAACTCGGCGACGTCTTCGA
>JAZBOM010000116.1:0-10276 GCA_036351205.1 Thermoleophilia bacterium
GACCCCGGCGCACCACACCGCCACCGACAACGCCTGACCCCGGCGCGCCACACCGCCACCGACGACGCCTGACCCCGGCGCGCCACGCGGCCTCCGGGAACGCCTGACCCCGGCGCGCCGCGGCGTCTCCGCGAACGCCTGACCCCGCCGCGCCGCGCCGCGCCGTCTCCGCGAACGCCCCGCGCCCTGCGCCACGGCCGCGAGCGCCCCGCGCCCCCTGCACGGCGAACGCTCGCCGCGCCGCCCGTCGCCGGGCTCCCTCGTGACGCTCCGGGGCCTTGCGGTGGCAGAGGCGGTGTCGTAGGATACGAACATATGTTCGTATCCACACGCGCACTCCTGCACGTCGACATGGACGCCTTCTTCGCCGCCGTCGAGCAGGCGCGGCGCCCCGAGCTGCGCGGCCTGCCCGTGGTCGTCGGCGGCGAGCGCGGCGGCCGCGGCGTCGTCTCCACCTGCTCGTACGAGGCGCGCGCCTTCGGGGTGCGCACGGCGATGCCCATCGGGCAGGCCGAGCGGCTCTGCCCGCAGGCCGTCTTCCTGCCGGTCGACATGGGGGCGTACGTCGCCGCCCACCACCGGCTGGTCGAGCTCTTCCGCTCCGTCACCGACCTCGTCGAGGTCGTGTCGATCGACGAGGCCCGCCTCGACGTCACCGGCTGCCGGCTCCTCTTCGGGCCGCCGCGCGCCATCGCGCGGCGCCTGCAGGAGCAGGTCCACGACACCTGCGGCCTCGGCTGCTCGGTCGGCATCGGCCCCAACGTGCTGCTCGCCAAGCTCGCCGCCGAGCTCGCCAAGCCGGGCGGCATCGGCGAGCTCGCCGAGGCCGACGTCCGCGGCCGTCTGCGCGATCTTCCCGTGGGCGAGCTCCACGGCGTGGGCCCGGTCACGCAGGAGCGCCTCGCCGCCCTCGGTCTCACCACCGTCGGCATGCTGCAGGACGTCCCCTTCGCCGTGCTCGCCGCGGCCTTCGGGAGCGGCGCCCACGGCCTCCGCCAGCTCGCCTTCGGGCGCAGCGTGGCGACGCTGCGGCGCACCCCGGCGGCGCCCAAGTCGGTAGGCCACGAGACCACGTTCGCCGAAGACGTCAACGACGCCGAAGCGCTGCGCCGCACGCTCGTCGCCCTCGCCGACCGGGCGGCCGCCGACGCGCGCCGCCACGGGCTCGCGCCGTACACGGTCACCGTCAAGGTCCGCTTCAGCACCTTCCACACCGTCACACGGCGGCGCACCTTCGGGCGCCCGCTGGCCACCGCCCCGGCGGTCGCCGTCGCCGCGCTCGGGCTCCTCGACGAGCTCGCCGTCGGGGCGCGCTGGGTCCGTCTCCTGGGCGTCGTCGTGAGCTCGTTCCGGCACGGCGCCTTCCAGCTCACGCTCGACGACGGCTGGCGCGAGGTCGCGCTCGCCGAGGCGGTCGACCGCGTGCACCGGCGCTACGGCTCCCGGGCCCTGCGCCTGGCCGGGGGGCTCGGCGGCGGCGCCTCGGGCATCGCGGGCGGCGCCTCGAGCATGGCCGGCGGCGCCTCTGCCGGGGGCCTCGCCGGCCCGCCCGTCGCGCGCGCGTGAAGCGCCCCGCTCCTGTGCTAGACTCCTTGGCTCTGGACGCACGCCATGAGGCGCTCGCCTGCTCGTCGGCGGTGGGCGCCGTCCGACCACGAGGAGAAGGCACGTGAACGACCCAGCGAAGATCAGGAACGTCGCCCTTGTCGGCCACCGCGGTACCGGCAAGACCTCGCTCTTCGAGGGGCTGCTCTACAAGGCGGGGGTGACCAACCGGCTGGGCCACGTCGCCGACGGCACCACCGTCTCCGACTGGGACGACGACGAGAAGCGCCGCCAGCTCAGCCTCTCGGCCGCGCTGGCCCACGTCGAGCGCGGCGGCCTCACGTTCAACTTCATCGACACGCCCGGCGACTCGAGCTTCCTGGCCGACGCCATCGCCTCGGTGCACGTCGTCGAGACGGCGCTCATGGTCGTCAACGCGGTGCTGGGTGTCGAAGTGCAGACCGAGCGCCTGTGGGCGCGCGCCGCCGAGCGCGGCCTGGCGCGCCTCTTCTTCTGCAACATGCTCGACCGCGAGCGCGCCGACTTCGATGTCGCCGTCGCCGCCCTGCAGGAGGCCTTCGGCCAGCAGGTCGTCGCCGTGCACCTGCCGATCGGGCGCGAGCACGAGCTCAGCGGCGTCGTCGACCTGCTCGCCATGAAGGCCTACACCTACGCCGACGGCAAGGCACAGGCCGGCGACGTGCCCGCCGAGCTCGCCGACGCGGCCGCCGCGGCCCGCGACAAGCTCGTCGACGCCGTGGCCAGCACCAACGACGACCTCGCCGAGAAGTACCTGATGGAGGAGGAGATCGGCGAGGCCGAGCTCAAGCAGGCCTTCGCCGACGCCGTCGCCGGCGGGCAGATCTACCCGGTCGCCGCCGGTTCGGCCACCCACCTGATCGGCGTCGACCTGCTGCTCGACCTGCTCGCCCTGGCGCCGGCGCCGTCCGCCGTGCCGGCGCCCGTGGCCGCCGGCGCCGACGGCGCCGAGGTCGTGCTCGAGAGCGACGCCGAAGCGCCGGTCGCGGCCTTCGTCTTCAAGACGCTCGCCGACCCGTTCAGCGGGCACATCAACGTCTTCCGCGTGTTCCGGGGCACGGTCGCCGGCGACAGCGCGGTGGTCGTCACCCGCGACGGTCACAAGGAGCGCCTCGGCCAGCTCCTCAAGCCGCAGGGCAAGGAGACGAAGCCCGTCGACGCCCTCGTCGCCGGCGACATCGGCGCCGTCGCCAAGCTCAAGGACGTCGTCACCGGCGACGCCCTCTGCGCCGAGGGAGAGCCCGTCAGCTTCCCGGCGATCGAGTTCCCCGCGCCGCTCATGTCGTTCGCCGTCTCCGCCAAGAGCAAGGGCGACGAAGACAAGGTCATGCAGGCGCTGCGGCGGCTCGCCGAAGAGGACCCGATGCTCGACGTCCACCGCGACGCGCAGACCGGCGAGACCATCGTCGCCGGCATGAGCCAGGTCCACGTCGAGGTCATCGTCGAGCGCATGAACCGCCGCTTCGGCGTCGAGGTCGACCTCAAGCCGCCTCGCGTGCCGTACCGGGAGACCGTCCGCGGCACCGCCAAGGCCCAGGGCAAGCACAAGAAGCAGACCGGCGGCAGGGGGCAGTTCGCCGACACCTGGATGGAGATCTCCCCCCAGCCGCGCGGCGAGGGCTTCGCCTTCGTCGACAAGATCGTCGGCGGCGCGATCCCGCGCAACTTCATCCCTGCGGTCGAGAAGGGCGTGCGGGCCGCCATGTCCGAGGGCTTCCTCGCCGGCTATCCGGTGGTCGACGTCCAGGTCAAGCTCTACGACGGCAAGCACCACCCCGTCGACTCGAGCGACATGGCCTTCCAGATCGCCGGCTCGATCGGCTTCAAGGCCGCCGCGGAGCAGGCGCACCCCGTGCTGCTCGAGCCCATCATGAACGTCGAGATCACCATCCCCGAGGAGAACGTCGGCGACGTCATCGGCGACCTCAACTCGCGGCGCGGCCGCGTGCTCGGTACCACGCCGCGCGGCCACAGCAACGTGGTCGCCGCCGAGGTCCCGCTGGCCGAGATGCTCACGTACGCTCCCGACCTCACGTCGATGACCGGGGGCCGGGGTGACTACACCATGGAGTTCCTGCGCTACGAAGAGGTACCCGCCCACATCGCCCAGAAGGTGATCGACGACGCCAAGAAGGAGCGCGAGGAAGCGCAGAAGGGGTGAGGCGCGGTAGGATGAAGTCGAGCGAGGCGTCCCACCCCCCGGAGGTCCCAAAGTGACAGACATCGGCACCATGCGCGTGAAGAGCGGTCTCGCCGACATGCTCAAGGGCGGCGTCATCATGGACGTCACCAACGCCGAGCAGGCGAAGATCGCCGAAGACGCCGGCGCCTGCGCGGTGATGGCGCTCGAGCGCGTCCCCGCCGACATCCGCGCCCAGGGCGGCGTCGCCCGCATGGCCGACCCGACCAAGATCCGCGAGATCCAGGAGTGCGTCTCGATCCCGGTCATGGCCAAGGCGCGCATCGGCCACTTCGTCGAGGCCCAGATCCTCGAGAGCCTCGAGGTCGACTACATCGACGAGAGCGAGGTCCTCACCCCGGCCGACGAGGCCAACCACATCAACAAGTGGAAGTTCACCGTGCCCTTCGTCTGCGGCGCGGTCAACCTCGGTGAGGCGCTCAGGCGCATCAGCGAGGGCGCGGCGATGATCCGCACCAAGGGCGAGGCCGGCACCGGCGACGTCGTCGAGGCGGTGCGCCACATGCGCACCATCATGGGCGAGATCCGCCGCCTGCAGACGCTCGACGCCGACGAGCTCTTCATGGCCGCCAAGCAGCTCCCGGCGCCCTATGAGCTGGTCGAGTGGGTGGCCGAGCACGGCAAGCTCCCGGTGGTCAACTTCTCCGCCGGCGGCATCGCCACCCCGGCCGACGCCGCCCTCATGATGCAGCTCGGCGCCGAGGGCGTCTTCGTCGGCAGCGGCATCTTCAAGAGCGACGACCCGGCGACGCGCGCTGTGGCGATCGTACGCGCGACGACCAACTACCGCGACGCCGGCGTCCTCGCCGAGGTCTCGGTGGGTCTCGGCGAGGCGATGCCCGGCATCGACGCCGCGCGCATGGCCGACGAGGCCAAGATCCAGCACCGCGGCTGGTGAGCCGCAGGGCCTGGTGACGTGATGCCGGGCGTGGAGCGTCTCGACCGCATCCTCTCGCCGGAGCCGGCGGCGTCCGGCGGCGGCGTGGGCGCCGGGCTCAGTGTCGGCGTGCTCGCCCTGCAGGGCGACTTCCGCGAGCACCGCGCGGCGCTCGAGCGCCTCGGCGCCTCCACCCGCGAGGTCAGGCGGCCCGACGAGCTCGACGGCCTCGACGGCCTCGTGCTGCCCGGCGGCGAGAGCACGACGATCCACAAGCTCACGGAGGCGTACGGGCTGAGCGGCCCGATCCGCGCTTTCGCGCGCGCCGGCCGCGCCGTGTACGGCACCTGCGCCGGGCTCATCACCGTGGCGCGCGACACCGTCGAGGGCTTCCCGCCGACACTGGGCCTCATGGACATCGTCGCCCGCCGCAACGCCTTCGGGCGTCAGGTCGCCAGCTTCGAGACCGACCTCACCGTCGCCGGCATCGACGGGCCCCCGGTGCGCGCCGTCTTCATCCGCGCCCCGTGGATCGAGTCCGCCGGCGCCGGCGTCGAGGTGCTCGCCAGGTACGGCGGTCACGCCGTCGCCGCCCGCGAGGGCGGCGTGCTCGTGACCGCCTTCCACCCCGAGCTCACCGACGACACGCGACTGCACGAGCTCTTCATCACGATGGTCCGCGACGGCGTGGCCGGCGCGGCCCGGGGCGCGGGGCCGGCGGGCGCCCGCCGCGCGCCCGCCGCGGCCGGCACGCGCTAAGCGAAGGAGGTGGTGTCCCCGTGTCCGGGCACTCGAAGTGGTCCACCATCAAGCACAAGAAGGGCAAGGAGGACGCCAAGCGCGGGCAGCTGTTCTCCAAGCTGGCGCGCGCCATCCAGGTCGCCGCTCGTGAGGGCGGCGCCGACCCGCTGACCAACGCCGCCCTCTACACGGCGATCGAGAAGGCGAAGACCTACTCGATGCCCAAAGACAACATCGAGCGCGCCGTGCAGCGCGGCGCCGGCAAGGGCGCCGGCGAGGACTTCGAGGCCATCGTCTACGAGGGCTACGGGCCCAGCGGCGTCGCCATCATCGTCGAGGTGCTGACCGACAACCGCAACCGCTCGGCGGCCGACGTGCGCTCGATCTTCTCCAAGCACGGCGGGTCGCTGGCGCAGCCCGGCGCCGTGGCCTGGATGTTCGAGCGCCGCGGCTCGATCCTCATCGACGCGACGCGCCACGACGAGGACGAGGTCATGCTCGCCGCCGTCGAGGCGGGCGCCGACGACGTCGTCCAGGACGGCGACCAGTTCGAGGTGCTCACGCAGCCGACCGAGTTCGTCGCCGTGCGCGACGCCATCGCCGCGGCCGGCATCGAGTACGAGCAGGCCGAGCTCACGATGGTGCCCAAGACCACGGTCCGTCTCGACGAGGGCGACGCGCGCAAGACGCTGAAGATCGTCGACGCCCTCGAGGACTCGGACGACGTCCAGGAGGTCTACGCCAACTTCGACATCCCGGCCGACGTCCTCGAAGCCCTGGCCGGCTGAGGGCCGGGGCGAGCCGTGACGGGCGGGGGCCGGCGATGATCGTCCTCGGGTTCGACCCGGGCACGGCGAGCACCGGCTGGGGCGTGGTCGAGCAGCAGGGCAACCGGCTGCACTCGCTCGGTCACGGCTGCATCGTCACCTCGCCGCGCGAGCCCACCGTCCGCCGCCTGCGCCGCATCCACGACGAGGCGGCCGCCCTCATCCGGCGCTTCGGCCCGGACGTGGTCGTCATCGAAGAGCTCTTCGTCAACGCCAACACGCGCACGGCCCTGGCCGTCGGCCAGGCGCGCGGGGTGCTCATGCTCGCCGCCTCCGACCTGGCGTCGCCGCCCTACGAGTACTCGCCGCTCGAGATCAAGCGCGGCGTGACCGGCTACGGGCGCGCCACCAAGGTGCAGGTCCAGGAGATGACCAAGGTGCTGCTGGGGCTGAAGCGCATCCCGCAGCCCGACCACGCGGCCGACGCCCTCGCGGTGGCCATCTGCCACGCCCACAGCCACGGCGACGGCGTGCCCATGGCGGCACGCAAGGGGCGGCAGAAGTGAGCCGGGGCTCCTCGTGATCGCCCACGTCAGAGGTGTCGTCCTCGGGGTCGAGACCGACCGCGCCGTCGTCGCCGTCGGCGGGGTCGGGCTCGAGGTCTTCGCGGCCGGGCGCACCCTGGCCCGTCTCGCCGCGCGGCTCGGCGACGAAGTCGAGCTCACGACCTACCTGCACGTGCGCGAGGACGCCCTCCAGCTCTACGGCTTCGAGACGCCGCGCGAACGCCGCTTCTTCCTGGCCCTCATCGGGGTGAGCGGCGTCGGCCCCAAGGTCGCGCTCGCCGTGCTCTCCGGGTACCCGGTCGACGAGCTCGAGCTCGCGGTGGCGCGCGACGACGTCAAGAAGTTCGAGTCCATCGCCGGGATCGGCAAGAAGCTCGCCCAGCGTCTCGTCGTCGAGCTCGGCGACGTGGTCGCGGCCGGCGCCCCCGCCGCCGGCGCGCCGACCGGCGGCGGCGTCGACACGTTCGTGGCGGCGCGCTCGGCGCTGCAGAACCTCGGCCTCAGCCTGCGCGAGGCCGAGGAGGCGCTGCGCGGGGCGCCGCCCGACGCACCGGTCGAGGAGCTCGTGCGCTTCGCCCTCGGTGCGGCGAAGAAGGAGGCCTTGTGAGCCGGCGGCCCGTCGAGCGCCTCGCCGACCCCAACGAGCGCGTCGACGAGCTCGAGGCCGAGCTCACGCTGCGGCCGAAGCGCTTCGCCGACTTCGTCGGGCAGGGCGTGGCCAAGGAGCAACTCGAGATCTTCGTGCAGGCGGCGAAGAACCGCGGCGACACCCTCGATCACGTGCTGATCGCCGGCCCTCCCGGGCTCGGCAAGACGACGCTCGCCGGGATCATCGCCAACGAGCTCGGGGTCGGGATGCACACCACCTCGGGGCCGGCGCTCGAGCGCAAGGTCGACGTCGCCGGCCTGCTCACCAACCTGCAGGAGGGCGACGTCCTCTTCGTCGACGAGATCCACCGCCTCAACGCCGCCGTCGAGGAGGTCCTCTACCCGGCGATGGAGGACTACGAGATCGACATCATGATCGGCGAGGGTCCGGCGGCGCGCAGCATCCGCATGCAGGTGCAGCCCTTCACGCTGATCGGGGCGACGACTCGCACCGGCCTGCTGACGACGCCATTGCGCGACCGCTTCGGCGTCTGGCAGCGCCTCGAGTACTACGAGACCGAGGAGCTCGCCCAGATCGTGCGCCGCTCGGCCGGCATCCTCGGCGTCGCCGTCGACGACGCCTCCGCGACCGAGATCGCCGGGCGCTCGCGCGGCACGCCGCGCGTCGCCAACCGCCTGCTGCGCCGTGTGCGCGACTTCGCCGAGGTGCGCCACGAGGGCGCCGTCGAGCTCGAGATCTGTCTCGCGGCACTACAGCTCTTCCAGGTCGACGCCGAGGGCCTCGACCGCCTCGACCGCGAGATCCTCTGCACGATCGCGCAGAAGTTCGACGGGGGCCCGGTCGGCGTGGAGACCCTGGCCGTCGCGCTCGGCGAGGAGGCGGACACGCCGCAGGATGTGTACGAGCCGTACCTGATCATGCAGGGCTTCCTCAAGCGCACGCCGCGCGGCCGCGTGCTCACCCGCACGGGCTTCGCCCACTGCGGCCTGAAGGGTCCCGAGGAGGGCGGGACGCTCTTCGAGTGAGCGCCCCGAGGGCCCGGCGCCGGCGGCGCGCCGCGACCCGGCCGGCGACCCGTCGCGCGCAGTGTGACGGCCCGCCGCCTCCGGGCCGGCGGCCCGGAGGCGGCGGGTCGACGGCCGCTGCGGCCGCGGCCGCGACTATAATCGGCCCGTGGACTCCCTCCTCATGCATGTCTGCTGCGGCCCGTGTTCGACCGTCGCCGTGCCCGCCTGGCGCGAGCGTGGCCTCGAGCCCGTGGGCTGGTTCCACAACCCCAACATCCAGCCGGAGGCCGAGGTCGAGCGCCGCCTCGAGAGCCTGCGGCGCTACGGCCGCGCGGCCGGGCTCGAGCTGGTGGTCGAGGAGCGACCCGCGGACCCGGCGTCATGGGACGCGTGGCGCTCGGGTCTGGCCGAGACGAGCCCCGACGAGCGCTGCGCCGCCTGTCTCGGCCTGCGTCTCGAAGCGGCCGCCGCGGCCGCCGCGAGGCTCGGCTTCGCGCGCTTCTCGACGACCCTCAGTGTGAGCCCCTGGCAGCGCCACGACCTCATCCGCGCCGCGGGCGAGAAGGCCGCGACCGCACACGCGGTCGACTTCGTCTACCTCGACCTGCGCGAGGCCTACCCGGAGAGCTACGCCGAGAGCCGCCGCCTCGACCTCTATCGCCAGCCCTACTGCGGCTGCGCGGCGAGCAAATGGGAGTCCTGGCACGAGCGTGCAGCGCGGCGGCGGGCACGCGCCGCGGCCGGTGAGGGCAAGACGTCAACCGGCGCGCCCCGCGAGGGCTCGTGAGCGCGTCCCGCGCCCCGTACGACGCGAGCACCCGGGGCTACTCCTCGACGGGGGCCACGATGCGTCTCGCCGACCTCGACTACGAGCTGCCGCGGGAGCTGATCGCGCAGCAGCCGGCCGAGCCGCGCGACGCGGCCCGGCTGCTGGTCGTCGAGCGGTCCTCGGGGTGCCTGCGGGACCGCACCGTGCGCGATCTGCCGGGCCTGCTGCGGCGCGGGGACCTACTGGTGCGGAACGACACCCGCGTCTTCCCGGCGCGCGCCTTCTTCCGCCGCGCCAGCGGCGGCCGCATCGAGGTGCTGTTCCTGCGGCCGCTCGAGACGGCGCCGGCCGCCGCGCCCGCCGCGGCCGGCGAGCGCTGGGAGGCGCTCCTTCGTGGCCGGCCACGGACCGGCGAAGAGCTCGCCGGCGACGGGCCGGCGGCCGCCTGGCGCCTCGTCTGCGAGCGCCCCCTCGGCGACGGCCGCTGGGTCGTCGCGAGCCTCGGGGAGGAGGCGGTCCTGAGCCGGCTCGAGGCTTTCGGCCAGACGCCGACACCGCCGTACATCCGCACGCCCGTCGCCGACCCCGGGCGCTACCAGACCACCTACGCCCGGCGCACGGGCTCGGCGGCGGCGCCGACCGCCGGCCTGCACTTCACCGCGGAGCTCGACGCTCGCCTCGCCGCGGCGGGCGTCGACGTCGTGGCCCTCACGCTCCACGTGGGCCTCGGTACCTTCAAGCCGCTGCAGGAGGAGCGCCTCGCCGACAACCGCCTGCACGGCGAGGCCTACGAGGTCGACGAAGCGGTGTGGCGCCGGGTCGAGGACGCGCGCGCCACGGGTCGCCGCGTGATCGCGGTCGGCACCACGACGGTGCGCGTGCTCGAGCACGTGGCCCGGGGAGGAGCGCTGCGCGGCGAGACCGACCTCTTCATCATGCCCGGCTTCACGCCGCGCGTGGTCGGCGGCCTCCTGACCAACTTCCACCTGCCGCGGACGAGCCTCCTCGCCCTCGTGATGACGTTCGCCGGCGTGGAGCCGACCCGCGCGGCGTACGAGCACGCGGTGCGCGAGCGCTATCGCTTCTTCAGTTTCGGCGACGCGATGCTGGTCGTGTGAGGGTGCCGATGGCCGCCGCTCCCGAGTACAAGGCCGA
>JAZBOM010000117.1:0-4972 GCA_036351205.1 Thermoleophilia bacterium
CCGCCACCTGCTCCTCGAGGGCCCGGTCGGGGTGGGCAAGACCACCCTCGCCCTCGCGGTCTGCGCCCACCTCGCAAAGCCCACCGTGCGGGTCGACGGCGACGACCGCTACTCGGAGAGCAAGTTGAGCGGCTGGTTCGACCCGCCGCTCGTCCTGGCCCAGGGCTTCGGTGAGGCCTCGTTCTTTGCCGGCCCCCTGGTCGAGGCCATGCGAAGCGGCGCCGTGCTCTTCATCAACGAGCTCAACCGCATGCCCGAGTCGGTGCAGAACGTGCTCCTCCCGGCCCTCGACGAGGGCCTCGTCAGTATCCCCCACATCGGCCCCGTCTCCGCCGCCCCCGGCTTCCAGGTCGTCGCCACCCAGAACCCCGTCGAGTACGTCGCCACCGGGCACCTCTCCGAGGCCTTGAGGGACCGCTTCGAGCACCTCACGCTCGACTACCAGACGGCGGCCGAGGAGGAGCAGATCGTCGCCCGCGAGACCGGGAGCACCGACGCCGCCCTCATCCGCACCGCGGTGCGCCTCGCGCGCGCGACCCGCAGCCACCCCGCCTTCAGGAAGGGCGCCTCGGTGCGGGCCGCGGTCGCCACCGTGCTCTTGGCCGAGCGCCTCTCAGGCGAGGACGCCTTGCAGCGCGCCGCCGCCGCCGCGCTCGCCACCCGCGTCGACCTGCGCGACGACATCGACGCCGACTTCGCGAGCGCCCTCGAGCTCCTCTTCGACGCCGTGGTCAGCCGCGGCGAGGACCCCGACGCCGGCGCCGAGGCGGCCGCCGCAGACGCCCGGGAGCAGGCAAAAAAAGCCTGAGCGACAGCGCCGCGGCCCGGCCCCGGGCACGCGGCTTGGGCCTCGACGTCAGGAGCCCCGCCTGCGGCCCCGAGGTCGCGCCGGGCGACGCCCCGCTCGAGGCCATCGCCGAGCGCTACGCGCTGCCGCTGGAGGCGCTCGACGGCTGGACGATCGCCGTCAACCTGACGCGCAGCGGCTGCCGCATCAACGATGCCGGTCTGCGCGTCTACGCGGAGCGCCTGGCGGCGCGCGCCGTCCTCCAGCGCGCCACCCGCCTCGTCGGCCCGCTGCGCTCGGCGACGGTGCAGGTCCGTGAGCCGTTGCGCGAGCCCTACGCCGGCGAGCTCGACGTCGAGGCCACGCTGGCCAACATCGCCGGCAAGCCGTACCCCGAGGCCCACGACTGGGTCGGCGTGCACCGCGAGGAGCGCCGCCAGCAGGTCGTGCTGATGGTCGACACCTCGCTCTCGATGTCGGGCGAGAACATGGCCATCGCCGCCGTCGCCGCGGCCGTCCTGACGCTCAAGGTGCACCCCGAAGACCTCTCCGTGGTGGTGTTCGAGGACACGGCGAGGGCGGTGACGCGGCTCCACACCGCCGACCCCCCGGTCGAGGTCGTGCGGCGCATGCTCGACCAGCCGGTACGCGGCTACACCAACATCCGGGCGGCGCTCGAGCTGGGCGCCACCGAGCTCGAGCGCGGCCGCGACCCGCGCCGCACAGGCCTGCTCATCACCGACGGGGTCGCCACCGTCGGCGGCGACCCCGTCCCGGCGGCACACCGTTTCCCGCGCCTCTTCGTCCTCCTCACCGAGGACTACAAGATGGACGCGGCGCTGTGCCGCCGACTGGCCGACGCGGGCCACGGGGACGTCTTCCCGGTGCGCACCTACCGCGACCTGCCGCGGCGCCTGCTCGATGTCGCCAACCGCGTGCTGCGCTAGACTGTCGACTCGCAGCGACGAGAGGAGCGGTGTGCCCTTCTACCTGAGACCGCCGAACATCGAGCGCCTCAAGGCGCGCGGCGACACCATGAGCCTGGTCCGTGCCTCGCGGTACCGCGACCCCGAGATCGCTGAGCAGGCGCGCGCGCTGCTGGCCGAGCGCATGGACCACTACATCCGGCAACTCGACAGCAAGAACCTCAGCGTGGTCGCGCAGGCGCGCGACGCCCTGGTCGCCATCGGCCCGCCGGCCCGCGACCGGCTCATCTTCATCCTCGGCGAAGGCCACGTGCATCGCCGCCAGGACGCCGCCTTCGTGCTCGGCAAGATGGGCGACCCGGCCGCCGTCGATCCGCTGTGCGCGGCGCTCAAGTTCCCCGACCCGCTCCTGCGCCGTCTCGCCGCCGAGGCGCTCGGCCGTATCGGCGATCCGCGCGCCGAGAAGGCGCTGAGGCGCATGGTGGCGCTCGAGCCCAACCCGGCGGCGGCGAAGTCGGGCCGCAAGGCGCTCTCGAAGCTGCGCGGGCCGGCCGGCTGAGCGGCGCCCTCCGGGGCTTCCGTCCGCAGCCGGGCGCCTCTTGCGCCACCCTCCTGAGCCTGCGCCACCCGCGACGCGACCTCTCCCGGCCCTGCCGCGGCCCGCACGTAGCCACCGCGAGCGGCCCGCGGTCCTCACCCGGCGCGACGATACCGTCCTCGCCCGCCGTGTCGCCGGCGCGCCCGAACGGGTAGACTCTGGGCGCTCGGGCCGCGGTCGCGGTCTGGACCACGACGACGAGAGGTCGCCATGCGCAGGATCGACGGGCAGGTCTTCATCCGCGCGATCCGCGCCGGTGCCCTCGCCGTGGTGCGCGAGCAGGAGGAGCTCAACCGCATCAACGTGTTCCCGGTGCGCGACGCCGACACGGGCGCGAACCTCGCGGCGACGCTCAAGGCCGCGGCGGCGCGTCTCGGCAGCGTCGCGACTCCGCTCGGCGTCGGGGAGGCCGCCAGGGCGGCGGCCGACGGCGCCCTCGACGGCGCCCGCGGCAACTCGGGCGCCATCTTCGCCCAGTTCCTGCACGGTCTGGCCGGCGGCATCGGCCGACGCGACGACATGAGCCCCGACGAGTTCGCCGACGCGGCGCGCTCGGGGGCCGACTCGGCCTACAGTGCGCTCGCCGAGCCACGCGAGGGCACGATCCTCTCGGTCCTGCGTGTCTGGGCCCACGAACTCGGCCGTCGCGGCCGCCCCGACGAGGACTTCATCGAGATGATGCACGCCGGCCTCGCCGCGGCCCGCGAGGCCCTGGCCGACACTCCGCGCCAGCTCGAGGTGCTGGCCCGCAGCCACGTCGTCGACGCCGGCGGCCAGGGGTTCGTGTACTTCCTCGAGGGCATCGTCGACGCCCTGCTCGGGCGTGAGCACACCTGGGTCCCGGTCGCCGCGCCGGCTCACGGCGTGCCGCCCTTCTCGGAGACCCACGAGGAGATCGACGAGCGCTTCCGCTACTGCACCGAAGCGCTGCTCGTGGCACGCGATGGCACCGCGCTGGCCCGCGATGCGGTCAACGCCGCGGTCGCCGCCCTCGGCGAGTCGCTCGTCGTCGCCGGCGGCGACGACCGCCTGCGCGTCCACATCCACACCAACGAGCCCCAGCGCTTCCTCACCGCGCTCGCCGAGCTCGGCGCCGTCGAGCACAGCAAGATCGACGACATGGTCCTGCAGCAGCTCGCCGGGCGCGAGGCGAGCCTCGCCATCGTCACGGATTCGACGACAGACCTCCCTGAGGAGGACGTCTTCCGCCTCGGCGTCGTCGCCGTGCCGCTGACGCTGTCGATCGGCGACGAGGAGTACCTCGACGGCGTCGACCTCACGCTCGACGCGTACGTGCGCCGGCTGGAGGCGACTACTGCGGTGCCGCGCTCGTCGCAGCCCGCGGTCGGCGACTTCGTCGAGACCTACCGGCGTCTGCTCGAGTACCGTGAGGGCATCCTGTCGATCCACATCGCGGGGGCGATGTCCGGCACCGTGCAGTCCGCTACCGCCGCGGCACGCGAGGTCGACCCGAAGCGCGTGCGCGTGGTCGACAGCTGCACCGTGTCGGTCGGCGCCGGTCTCGTCGTCCAGGCGGTCGGCGACGCCATCGCCGCCGGCGCCGACCTCGACGAGGCCGTCGCCGTCGCCGAGCGCGCCAAGCGCCAGGTGAAGGTGTTCGGCAGCGTCTCGTCCCTCGACTTCGCCGTGCGCGGCGGCCGCGTCAGCCCGCGTCTGGCCAAGACCATCAAGCGCTTCGGGCTGGCCCCGATCATCGTCTTCGACGAGACCGGCAAGGCCGGCAAGGGAGGCGTCGCGCTCGGCTACGACCGCGCCATGCAGGCCGCCGTGCGTCGCGCCTTGCGGTGGGCCGGCGGCAACGCGGCGAAGGCCATGGTCGTCCACAGCGGCGACGAGGCCGGCGCCTCCCTCTGCGCCGACCGTCTCGCGCGCGGGCTCGACCTGGAGCGCGTGCCCATCGTCCGGGCGGGCGCCGTGCTGACCACGCACGTCGGCCTCGACTCGGTGTCGGTCGCCGTGAGGCGGCTCGCCGACTGACCGGTCGCGCGCTGAGCGCGGTGCGTCGCCTCCCCGGCTGATCGGCCGCGCGCCGCCCGCCGTCTCCCGGTGCGACAAGGCGCGCCCCGGGCGGCCTCCCGACCGACCGGTCGCGCGCCGGGTCCCCGCGCGCCCCTCGCCGCCCGGCCGCCGCTCGTCATCCTGCCGCCCTCCGCGTTTCCCTCTCGCGGGTAGGGGGAAGTCCACGCGGCGACGGCGGCGTGAGGAGGACGCATGGCGGCACGACTCGGGGTCGCGCGCGAGGTGACGGCGGGGGAGACCCGCGTCGCGCTCGTGCCGGCGGTCGCCGAGCGCTACGCGGCGCTCGGCCTCGAGGTGCTCCTCGAGCGCGGCGCCGGGCTCGCCAGCCACTACCCCGACGACGACTACACGGCGGCCGAGCTGGTCGACGACGCGGCCGCCGCCTTCGCCGCCGACCTCGTCCTCACGGTGCGCCCGCCGGCGCCGGATCGCGTCGCGCTGCTGCGCGAAGGCGCGGTGCTCGTCGGCCTCCTCGACCCGTACCGCGAGGCCGACACCGTCCGGGCCCTCGCCGAGCGCGGCGTGACCAGCTTCGCCCTCGAGTTGCTGCCGCGCATCTCGAGGGCCCAGGCGATGGACGCTCTCACCTCTCAGGCCTCGGTCGCGGGCTACAAGGCGGTC
>JAZBOM010000118.1:0-3764 GCA_036351205.1 Thermoleophilia bacterium
CGACACCGTCGTGCGGCAGCGGAGGACGCAGATGTCGCCGCGCACCTCGCGCACGACATCACCGCGCCGCAGACCGCCGGCGGGGCGCCCGCCCGGGCCGTTCGCTGCACCGTCGCTACGCGTCACGGCGACCGTCGCGCATCGTTGCGGTCGCGCTGTCGCTCGCCGCCGGCCGGGGTGATCCTTCTACGGATGGAGGGCCTCCCCGGATGTCACTCACGCTGGTCCTCGCACGGCGGCTCCTCAAGCTCGTCGAAGGCGTCCCTCAGTCGAGGCTGATACCCTCGCCCCGACGAAGAGAATCCCCGCCACGGGAGGAGTCATGGGAGCACGCAGTTTCGCGACCGGCCGGCGCGTCGTGGCCAGGCTCGATCACGGCGGCGACCTGCTGGCACAGATCGCCGCCGTCGCCGACGCTCACGGCGTCACCATGGGGGAGGTGCGTGCCGTCGGCGCCCTCCAGCGCGCCGAGCTCGCCTTCTACGACCAGACCGCCAAGCGCTACGAACCGCACACCTTCGAGCGCCCGCTGGAGCTCCTCGCCCTGGTCGGCAACGTCTCGCGCCGCGACGGGGAGACGGCGGTCCACGCCCACCTCGTGCTCGGCGAGGCGGACGGCCGCTGCCTCGGCGGTCACGCCCTGCCGGGTTGCGTCGTCTTCGCTTGCGAGCTGGTGCTCGAGGAGCTCGTCGGCGAGGCGCTCGAGCGCGGCCACGACGAGGTCACCGGGCTGCCGCTGTGGGGAGGGCTCTGAGGCTCCGTCGCACGATCGCGCGCGGTCGTCGTGGGAGGCGCCGGGCGTTGAGGAGAAGTGGTGTCGGAAGGGGGACTTGAACCCCCATGAGGTTAAACCCTCACTAGGCCCTCAACCTAGCGCGTCTACCAATTCCGCCATTCCGACACGCGACAAAAAGTATAGAGGCTCGCGCGACGACCGGTCAACGCGTGCCGGGGACGCTCGTGACAGTGGGCGGACCCGCTCTGCTTCGCGGCCGTCCGCCCACCGGCGGCGCCCCCTTCAAGGGCCTCTCTTGAGAGGCGTGTGGTCTGCACAGACCCCGGCGCCGACTGCATGCTCTGGCATGCTCTGGCCCGAGTATACTCACCCCGGCACGGCCCCTCAAGGCCGTCGCCGTCTGTCGCCGCCCGCCCCCCGGCAGGGCCGGGGCGGCCGCCGGGAGGTCGCATGAGCCGCATCCTGGTCGGCACCTGCTCGTGGACCGACCCCAGCCTGATCGAGAGCGGGCGCTTCTACCCGCCGGGCGTGTCCAGCGCCGCCGACCGCCTGCGCTTCTACGCCGCGCACTTCCCCCTCGTCGAGGTCGACGCCACCTACTACGCGCCGCCCGACCCGCGCACGGCGCGCCTCTGGGTCGAGCGCTCGCCCGACGACTTCGTCTTCGACGTCAAGGCCTTCGGGCTGCTCACCGGGCACGCCGTCCAGGTCGGCCGGCTGCCGCGGTGGCTGCGCGAGCGCCTGCCCGACGAGCTGCTCGCCAAGGGCAGGTTCTACCGCCGCAGCGCCCCCGACGACGTCGTCGAGGCCGTCTGGCAGCTGCACCGGGACGCCTTGGCCCCGCTCCAGGACGCGGGCAAGCTCGGCGCCGTCCTCTTCCAGTTCCCGCCCTGGTTCGTGCGCTCGGCCGAGAACGAGGCCTACCTGCGCGAGCTCCCCGGCCGGCTGCCCGGCCTGCGCGTCGCGGTCGAGTTCCGCGGCGGCGGCTGGATGAGCGAGGAGGCCGCGGCGAGAAGCCTGGCGACGCTCGAGGACGCGGGGCTCGCGTACGTCACCGTCGACGAGCCCCAGGGCTTCCGCTCGAGCACGCCGCCGCTCGCCGCGGCCACCGCCGACCTCGCCTACCTGCGCCTCCACGGGCGCAACGCCGACACCTGGGAGGCGCGCACGGCGCGCTCGGCCGACCGCTTCAAGTACCTCTACTCCGACGAGGAGCTCCGCGACTGGATCCCCTCCGTGCACGAGCTCGCCGAGCGTGCCGGCACGGTCCACGTGCTGTTCAACAACAACTTCGAGGACTGGGGCCTGCGCAACGCGCGGCGCATGGCGCAGCTGCTCGGCGTCGCGCGCGAGCCCGACCCCGCGACCCCCGAAGGGGGCGACGGGGAGCAGACGACGCTGGATGTCGACGGGGGCGGCGGGGGCGGCTGACCGCCGCCCCCGCCCCCCGCTCCCCGCCCCCGCGACCGGGTCGCGCGAACGACGCGAGGCCCACCCGCCGCGTCGCCCGTCGGGTCCGGTCAGCCTTCGGGCCCGGTCACCCCTTTGTCCCGGGCACCCGTCGGGTCCGGTCAGCCCTCGGGCGCGGCGAGCAGCTCGCGCATCTGCGCGTCGACGGACGCGCCCCAGCGCGCGAACTCGGCGAAGAACGCCTCGCAGGGCACGATCTGCTCGGGCACGAACACGCCCGGCCCGGCGATCTCGCCCTTGGCCATCATCCTGGCGACGATCGCCGGCGGGATTCCGGTGTCCACGTCGCCGCCGCCGGCGCCGAGCTCCTTGTGCGCCGGGATCAGGGCGCGTACGCGCCACTCGAGGCGGCGGCCGTCCTTGGTCCCCCGCACCACGGCCATCAGGTAGTCGACGTCGTCGAGCACCACGTCGACCGGCTTGGGGATCTCGGCGACGACCTTGAGCAGCACGTCGCGCGGGCGTACCTTGGCCCCGCGGATCTCGACCTCGTCGGTGCGCGTCATGCCGATGCGGTTGAGGAAGCGCATCTGCTCCGTGAACTCCGTGGGCAGCGCGAGGTGGAAGGTCGCGCTGCGCAGGCCCTGGTCCTTCCACGTGTGCCAGAAGGTGAAGGGCTCGGAGTGGATCGTGTGGTGCGCCTCGACGATCCCGGCCGGGGCGCCGAAGTCGACGTCCTCGAGCCCGGTGCCGCCGACGATGTCGGTGTTCCACTTGCCGTCGATGAACTGCGGGGCCGCCACGCTGAACTCGTCGCAGAGCGTCTCGAGGGAGTAGGGGACGACCCAGCCGTCGTAGCGGCTCCAGTCGGTGTCGTCGACGTTGCCGCAGTAGGCGTGCGCCTCCTCGACCGTGTCGAGACGCTCGGCCCCGTAGCGGGCGAGGACGTTGGTGACGCCGGGGGCGCCGCCCATGGCGATGACCGCCGTCACGCCGGCCTTCCTGAACTCGCCGTCGAGCTCGACCTGCTGCTTGGTCACGTGGAAGAGGCCGCCCATGTCGGTGTAGTGCACGCCGGCAGCGGCGGCGGCGTGCATCACGGTGATGTTCCAGAAGTGCTGGGTGGCGTTGACCATCGCGCCGCAGCCGACGATGGCCTTCTTGACGCTCTCGGGCTCGCGGGCGTCGACGAACATGGCCTTCGCCTTGTCGCCGCCGTGGGTCGTGGCCACGGCCCGCGCCTGCTCCTCGTTGTAGTCGCCGACGACGATCTCTTCGACCTCGGGGCTCAGGGCGAGCTCCTTGACCGCCCAGCGTCCCATGGCGCCGGCGCCGATGACCGCGATCCTCATTGACGACCTCCCTGTCGCTGCGGCGTTGTGTGCTCCCCGGAGCCTATGCCGAGAGGCGTCGTGAAGGGAAGTACGGACGACGGACGACGCGCGGCGGCACCGTCGGCCCGGCGGCACCGTCGGCCCGGCGGCCCCACGACGGCGGCGGGCGGCGGGGCGGCGGCACGGTCCGGGCGGCGGAGCGGCGGCACGGTCCGGGCGCCGCCCTCTCGTGCGGAGCAGGACGAGAAGCGCACGCACGCCGTCGGCGGTATCATGGGCGCGGC
>JAZBOM010000119.1:0-3935 GCA_036351205.1 Thermoleophilia bacterium
CCTGCGCGCCGCGGGGATGGGACGGCGGACGCTCGCCCGGCTGATCACGGGCGAGAACATGCTGCTGACCGTGCTCGGCATCGTGCCCGGCCTCATCGTGGGGTACTTCTCGGCGCGCGTCTTCATGGCGATGTTCTCGAGCGACCTCTTCTCGTTCGATCTCGCGATGCGGCCGGCGACGCCGGTCTTCGTGGCGGTGGCGCTGCTCGTCGCGGCCCTGCTCTCGCAGTGGCCGGTCCTGCGCGCCGTCGACCGCGTCGACGTCGCCAAGGTGGTGCGCGAACGCTCGCAGTGAGCGCTCGGGCGCCGCTCGCGCCCGCCGCTCGAGCGGGACGTGGGCGAACGCCCGCGGCGCCCCGTCAGGGCACCTGCCGCCGCGAGAGCACGAAGCGCACGAAGCGCGACTGCAGGTGCTCGCTCGCGAGGAGCCGCTCCGCCGGCGGCAGCGCGAGGACGGCCGCGAGGACGGCGTTGGCGAAGGCGGGTCCGCGCCCCGCCGTGCCGTCGACGAGCAGCTCGGCCAGCCGGCCCCGCTCCAGCATCCTCCGGGTGACGGCCTCGACAGAGTTCAGCGGGACGTGGGGCCGCCGCGGGCGGCGCTCCATCCGCAGGGCGCTCTCGCGACACACGTCGACACACACGCCGCAGCCGAGACAGCGCTCGAGGTCGATGCGGCTGAGCAGGCGCGTCGACGGCTCGTCCCCGCCGTCCCGCCGTATGCTCCGCGGCACCAGGGAGATCGCCTGGACGGGGCAGGCGCGCACGCAACGACCGCAGCCCGTGCACCGCTCCTGCGCGCACGCGGGCTGGAAGCCGCTCGGCTGCACGACCGGCAGCCCCACCTGGGCCGAGCGGAGCTCGTGGCAGCAGCAGGGGCAGCAGTTGCAGATGTAGCTGATCTCCTGCTGCACGTTGTCGGCGATGTGGACGAGGCCGCGCTCGCGTGAGGCCGCGAGGAGCTCGAGGCCCTCCTCGCGGCTGATCGGTCTGGCGAGGTCGTGACGGATGAGGTAGGCGGCTGCCGTCCCCAGGCTCATGCAGGTCTCCAGGGGGTTGTCGCAGCGGGTGCCGAGGTGCTCGGCGGCGTGGCGACAGAAGCAGTTGGTGACGCTGACCAGGTCGGCCGCCTTCACGTACGAGGCGGCGCGCTCCCAGTCGAGGACCTCGGGCACGAGGTCCTCGCCCAGCGTCGCCTCGTACGCGAGCGTGCGGCCGATGACCGTGGCGCCCCGGGAGACCTCCTCGAGGAAGTCGGTGTCGCCCATCATGTAGGCCTCGTAGGCCCTGGCCAGCCGCGCCTTCGGCAGCCCGTCGTCGAGGCGCATCATCGAGAACTCGAAGAAGCCGACGACGGGCGGCGCGAGCATGTACACGGTCGCGCCGGTGCGCCGGTCCCGGAGGTCGAGCACCAGCCCTTTGTCGGCCATCGCGTCGAGCCGCGCGCGGAGTGCCTCGGCGCTCAGGCCGGTGCGGCGGGTCAGCCCGTCGACGGCGGTGGGGACGACGGGCAAGAGCGACGCCAGCGCCGCGTCCTGGGGTGAGAAGAGGATCTCGAGGATGTCGCGCCAGGCCCGCCGGGCCGCCGGGTCGGCGGGCTCGACCATGGCGACGGGCCCGCGCCCGAGACGCTTCGCGAGGGCGCGATACTCGCCGCGTGCGAACGATGCGTGACCCACGATGCCTCCATCGCCGTCGCCGGGCCTCCGGGTCGCCGTCACTCGGCCCCCTCTGCCCGGTCGCCTGGCGCCCACGGCGCAGGCGCCACGGAGACGAGCGTACCACCGGCGTGGCGACGCGTATCGTACCCACCGGACCCAGGCGGGCGCTGAGGGCGCCCCGTTGCGGCCGGACGCTCGCCGAGGACGTCGCCGCGGTCCATCAGGCGGTGGTGCCGCGGCTCATCCCGCGGGCATGTCGGCGGTGGCCTCCTCCGGCGTGTCGAAGCGTGCGGCGACGCGGCGCACCCGCGGGGCGACGGCGGCGAAGGTGCCGGCGGCGGCAAGCGTCGCGGCGGCGATGACGATCGCCATCGACAGACCGCCGACGCTGCCGCCCAAGCCGACGAGCACGCTCCCCGAGGCACCCACCGCGAGCCGTACGGTGCCGAAGTAGGCGGATGCCGTGCCGGCGATGCCGGGGTGCAGCGAGAGAGCCAGCGCGGTGGAGTCCGGCCCCACGACGCCCACGGCGGCAACGAGCACGAAGAGCGGGATCGCCACGGCGGCGAGCCCGAGACCGCCGACGAGGGTGACGACCAGCAGCGTGAGCCCGGCGAGCACCGTCGCGACGAGGCCGGCTCCGAGAAGACGCTGGGGCGTGAACCGCCCGAGGAGCCGGTGGTTCATCTGGCTGGCGGCGAGCATGCCGACGGCGTTCACGCTGAAGAGGGCGCCGAAGACCGCGGGGGAGGCGCCGTACGTCTCCTGGTAGACGAACGACGAGGCGGCGAGATAGGCGAAGAAGGCGACCCCCGTCAGGGCGCTGGTCAGCGTGAGACCCATGAAGGCCCGATCCCGCGACAGTCGCCGCATGACGGCTCCGGTGCTTCTCAGGCTGAACGGGACCCGGCGCTCCGGGGGCAGGCTCTCCCGCAGCCCGAAGACCACGCCCCCCGCGAGGACGAGACCCATGAGCCCCTGCACGACGAAGACGCCCTGCCAGGGGACGACCCGCAGCAGTTGGGCGCCGACGAGCGGCGCGACGATCGGCATGAGCAGGGTGATCAGGGCGAGGCGCGAGAGCAGCCGCGCCGCGGCCGTGCCGCGGGCGTGGTCGGCGACCACCGCGTTGGCGATGGCCACGCCGGCGGCTCCCGCGAACCCCTGCAGCGTGCGCAGGGCGATGAGGGTCCCGGCCGACGTCGTGAACGGACAGGCGAGCGAGGCGCCGGCGAAGACGAGCAGGCCGGCGATCAGTGGACGTCGCCGGCCCAGGGTGTCGCTCAGGTGCCCGCTGAGCAGTTGGCCGAGCGCCAGGCCCACGAGGAAGGCGGAGATGGTCAGCGCGATCGACCCCTGGCTCGCGCCGAGGTCGCGGGCCACCGTGGGCAGCGCCGGCAGGTAGAGGTCTGTCGCCAGCGGGCCGATCGCCGAGACTCCGCCGAGGACAGCGATGAAGAGCAGGCGCGCGCGGCCGCTCGGCATGGGGACCTGGGGGCTGGGGTGCACGAGCGGACCCTATCAGCCCCGGGTCGGCCTCCGCGTCTTGCCCGCTCGCTGTGTCCGCGGGCGCCCGCGCCGTCGAGGGCGACCGCGAGGGTGTGACCGGAGGAGTCCAAGCCTCCCCCGTCCTCTGCGTCGGGGTCGCAGGCCGGCCGGCTCGAGTGGGCTTGCCGCGCCGCGCCGTCGTCTACTCCACCGGCCGCTCCGGCTCACCGGGTCGCGAAGTGCGCCGCCACGCCGATCGTCCACACCGAGACGGCGAGGCACACCATGGCGAACTCGACGAGGATGCCGAGCCCCATCGCCTTGAGCGACGCGAGGCTCGAGTCGAGGGCGGCGCGCAGGTCGCGGCGGCGGGCGTACTCGCTCAGCAGCAGCCCGGCGGCGAAGCCGATGAAGAGACCGAAGAAGGGGATGACGAACAGGCCGACGACGCCGGCGAGCATGGCGACGGCGATCGAGCGGCCGGGCACGCGCTGTCGCTTGAGCGTACGGCCGGTCAGCACGGCGCTCGCCGCCCAGCCGGCCGCCGCGAGGAGGACGGCGATCGCGGCCGCCGTCCACGACGCCGCCGAGCCCAGCACCCAGCCCCAGCCGAGCAGCGCGACGATGGCCAGGGGGCTGCCGGGGAGCACAGGGTACACGGTGCCGACCACGGCGGCGGCGAGCACGAGGCCCGTGACGACGGTGGCGAGGATGTCGGTGTCCACGACGCCATCCTGCCACCGGCCGGCCTCGCGGGATACCCGCGCCGGCCCAGGCCTGCGAGCCAAG
>JAZBOM010000120.1:0-22298 GCA_036351205.1 Thermoleophilia bacterium
GCGGTGAAGTCGGCGTGCAGCAGGGCGCGCGTCTGGGTCAGCACCAGGTCGACCGTCTCGCGATACGGCAGGGCCGCGTTCATCGCCTTGCCGGCGTCGCCGACCTCGACCAGCTGGCGGTTCAGCGATTGCGCCCTGGCGAGGTCGTCTTTGATGCTCTGCGACACCCACTCCTTGTCCTCGGAGGCGGTGAACACGGCGACCAGGGTGCCTACCAGGTGTGTCAGCTCGCGCACCTCGTCGCGATAGCCCGGGTCGCCGCGCCGGTACGCCTCCCCGAGTCGCACCGTCGCACGGTGCATGATGTGCCGCAGCGGGCGATGGACGGAGACGTCGACGATCGCGAGGACGACGGCCAGGAGGGTGAGCAGCAGCAGGCCCGTCGGCAGGGGGGCGGCGCCGAGGCCCAGCCACGCGACGGCGAACGCGGCGGCGAACGCGGCGACGAGGATCGCCGCCGTCTTCGTCTCGCGCGTCAAGGTGCCCGGGCGACTGCGTCCCGAGCCGGCTGCCCGTGGTGTGGTGGTCGTGGCGTCCGCCTCCCAGAGTCCGCGGTCTCTCCGGTTATCGGCAGAAGGACGGCGACCATGACCCGGCCGCGGCGGCGGGGAGACCGCCTCCGCCGGCCGGCGGCGTCAGACGCGCCCGAGGACGCGACGGTCGGGCGTGGGACGGTGGGTCGCGCGGCGCTCGCCCGCGCGCCGGTCGCGCATGTAGTGCCGGCACATGGGACAGCAGGCGGAGCACGTCAGGCGGGTGTCCACGTCGGCGACGCAGATGAGCGCCGGGTGCAGCACGGGTGGGCGCGGCTCGGCCATCACGGCCATCTACGCCGCCGCCCGGCCGAGTCCTGCCCGGCGGCGGCCCGGCCGCCGGCGGGCCGACGGGGGTCAGTCGGTCTGCAGGTAGCCGTCGATGACGGCCAGCACCTGGGCGATGCGGAACGGCTTGGTGATGTACCCGTCGATGCCGACGTCGGTCGCGCGCTCCATGTCGGTCGACATCGCCTTGGCCGAGAGGCCGACGATCGGGATGTCGCGCGTGCTCGCGTCGGCCTTGAGCTCGCCCACCGCCTCGTAGCCGCTCAGCACCGGCATCATCATGTCCATCAGCACGAGATCGGGCCGGTTGGCGCGCGCGAGGTCGACGGCCTCGCGGCCGTTGGTGGCTTTGTGGACCGTGTACCCCTGGGCCTCGAGCGACATGGCGACGATGCTCAGGATGTCCGGGTCGTCGTCGGCGACGAGGATCGCCTTCGGCACGACGGTCACCTCCTAGCTGATCTTGCCCGCAGCCAGCGGGTCGGTCGGCGTCTGTGATATCGGCACGGTGAAGATGAAGCTGGAGCCCTTGCCGAGCTTGCTCTGCACGCGCATCGTGCCGCCGTGCAGCTCGACCAGCTCGCGGGCGATGGCGAGCCCGAGACCCGTGCCGCCCTGGGTGCGGGTCGCCGACGAGTCGATCTGCGTGAAGCGCTGGAAGACGCGGTCGATGTCCTCGGAGGAGATGCCGATGCCGGTGTCGTTGACCCAGATCTCGACGAGGTCGCCGGCGAGCCGGGCCTCGACGCTCACGCTGCCGTTCTCGTGCGTGTACTTGATGCCGTTGGTGAGCAGGTTGAGCAGGACCTGGTTGAGCTTGGCGGGGTCGGCCCACACCGGCGGCAGCTCCGTGGGCAGGAAGGTCGAGATGCGGATGCGCTTGTCCTGGGCACGAGGCTTGACCACGGGCAGGACGTTGAGGAGCGCGGCACGCAGGTCGACGGCCTCGAAGTTGAGCTCGAGGCGGCCGGCCTCGATCTTCGTCAGGTCGAGGATGTCGTTGATCAGGTTCAGCAGGGTCTCGCCGCCGGTCAGGATGCTCTGGATGAACCCCTGCTGCTTCTCGTTGAGCTCGCCGGTCATGCCGCTGAGGAGCATGTCGCTGTAGCCGATGATCGAGGTCAGCGGTGTGCGCAGCTCGTGACTCATGGTCGCCATGAAGTCGCTCTTGAGCTCGTCGAGGTGGGTGAGCTCGCGGTTCTTGCGGGCGAGCTCCTCGGTGTCGCGGATGTTGCGCAGGACCACGGCGACGAGGCTGCACTGCGACTGCAGCATGCGCACGGCGTCGTCGTCGGCCGGCTCGCCGCGCTTGAAGAGCAGGCAGACGAGCCCCAGCCTCTCGCCCTTGGCCTCGAGCGGTGCGACGAGGAACCCATGGAAGCCCTCGCGCTCGACGTCCTTGAGGAGGCGCGCCCGGCGTGGGTCGTCGGCGCTCGCGCAGAGGAGGGCGCCCTCGGCGACGAGCTCGCCCAGACCGTGCTCGCGCAGCCGGCGCACCAAGTCGACGCTCGCGCCGGTGACCGCCTTCTCCTCGTCCTCGCCGACGCTCGCGTTGCGGACCAGGGCGAAACCGCTGGCGATCCCCGACGAGCGGGTCGCCTGCCGGACGGCCTCCGCCATGAGGTCGTCGAGCTTGTGGTGACGCAGGAAGAGGCGGCTGCTCTCGCCGAGCACGTGGAGCTGCTGGTTGGCGCGCTGCATCTTGTCGAGCTGCTCCTGCATGTCGACCTGGGCGAGGTTGAGGTCGCGGGCCGTGCGCCCCAGGGTCGCGGCGAGGCGCCCGGCAAGCAGCGCGGTGAGGAGGAACACTGTGACGTGGAGGCAGAGGGCGAGGAGCATCCAGGTCGACAGCATGGCGTCGGCGGCGGGCGCGCCGTCGACGACGAGGACGGTGCGCTCCTGAAGCGTCCAGACCACGGCATAGGCGGCGCTGGCCGTGGCGGCCGTGACGTAGGGCGCCCAGCTGGGGAGGAAGCCGGTGCTGAACACGATCGGCCACACGTAGAAGAGGGCGGCGCCGCCGGCGGCGCCGCCACCGAAGACCACGGCCAGCGTGACCAGGGCGAGATCGACGACGACGACGACCGCGGCCAGCCGGTCGACGGCGATGCGCGAGCGCAGGGCGAGGATCGGCAGGTTGGCGGCCACGACCGCCGCGGCCACGGCGGCCAGCGCCGCGGGCCGCGCCCCGTGGGTCTCGATCTGGACCCAGAGCACGGGCGTGGCGACGGCGAGGGTGAACGCCAGGCGGGCCAGGAGCACGTCCAGCAGCTGTCTGTGGAGGTCCATGGGCTCTGCTGCCTCTTCGTCGTGTTCGTATACTATTCTCGGCAGCGGCTTGAACTCCGTCCTCATCCGGGTCCGAGTCGGTCGCACACCCCCGTGTCGCCGGCCCGAAAGGAGGCCCCCCAGCATGTCGGTCCCTCGGCTGATGCTCTGCGGGCTCGAGCCCGGGCCGGCCGTCGCCCTGGCCGCCGGCGCGTTCGCCTCCGCCTTCGGCGAGCGCCGGGTGCGCCCCATCATGCTCGGACTCGACGTGCCGCTCTGGCGCCTGCTCTACGAGGCCGCCGAGAAGGCGCCCCGCGTCCTCGACCCCGTCCTGCACACCGACTGCGCGCCGGAGCTCTACGACCGCTGGTCCGATGGGGCCGACCTCGTCTGCTTCGTCGCCGTCGCGCCGGCGCTCGACACCTGGCACGGGGTCGCGGGGTCGCGCCCCGTGGAGGTGGCGGCGCAGTTCGATGCCCCGGTGGTGCTGGTCGTCGACGCCCGCGACCGGGGGGCCACGGCCGCCGCGGCCGTCTGCGGGGTGAAGACCCTGGCGCTCGGGGCCGAGCCGGCGGGCGCCATCGTCGTCGGGGGCGATGACCCTTCCGGGGAGCTGGGGGAGCTGCTGCGGCGCCGAGTGGGGTTGCCGGTGCTGGGCTGGCTGCCGCCTCAGCTCAGCGAGCAGTTCACCCGCCAGCATGCCGGGCCGGGGCCGGTGCGTCAGCTGGGTCCGCGGCCGGCGCGCGGCAGCGAGGCGCGGCTGTGCGCCGAGGCGGCCACGTTCCTCGACGCCGAGCAGCTCGAGGCGGTCGCCGTCCGGCGGGGGTACCTGCCCCGGCCGGGGCGCAGCGTCTTCACCCCGAGCGCCGCCGGCAGCGGACTGCGTCTCGCCGTCGCCTGGGGTCCGCCGCTCCAGCCCTTCGCGCTCGAGAACATCGACGTGCTGCAGGCGGCAGGGATCGAGCTGGTGCCGCTCAACGTGGCCCGCGACCGGGCGCTTCCCGAGGGCGTGCACGGGCTGCTCCTGGCCGGTCACCTCGACGAGGAGGCGCTCGCCGACGTCAGCGCCAACCGCGGGCTGCTGGGCGAGATCGCCGCCGCGGTCGACGCGGGCCTGCCGACGCTCGCTGCGGGCGGCGGCGCCCTTCTCCTCCTGCGGCGCCTCGCCGACAGCCACGGGCGCAGCCACGAGCTCGCCGGCGCCCTGCCGGCCGAGGCCGAGCTGCTCGAGTGGAGCGAGCGTCCGCGCTACGTGCGCGCCACGGCGACCCGCGAGAATCCCTTCGACCAGGGCCACAACCTGCTCTACGAGCTCTTCGACCTCGAGTTCCTCGTGCTCGAGCAGGAGGCCTTCGCCTACAGCATCGGCGACGGCGACGGGCTCGCCCGGGCCGAGGGCTTCGCCCTGCGCACCTGCCTCGCGACGACCCTCTACCCCTCGCTGCCGCACTGTCCCGCCCTCGCGGCCCGCTTCATCGCCGCCATGCTCGCCGCGTCGCCGTGGGCGCCGCCGAGGTGACGGCGGCGCCCGCCGGCACGCCTGCGGCCGGGCGGCGCCCGCTCCTCGCACTGTGGGCGGGGGGGACGGCGGCCGTCGCTCTGACCGGCCTCGCGCTGTGGTGGACGGGCACCCCGGGGTGGGACCTCGCCGCCCACCTCTACAAGACCTGGCTGCTGCGCGAGGGCTACTCCGTCTTCTGGGACACGTACTGGTACGGGGGCAGCTACGGCGCGATCACGTACGGCGTCGTCTACTACCTGCTGGCGGCGGTCGTCCCGTGGCCGGTCCTCGTCGTCCTCTCCGCCGGCGCGCTGCCGCCGCTGTTCTTCCTCTACTACCGCGCGGCGTGGGGTGTCGACGAGATCTGGCCGGCCGTCATCCTGGCCGGGGTGATGTGCCTGTACCTGTCGCACGGCCAGGACCCGTTCCTCCTCGCCCTGGCGCTGACCCTGGGGGCGATGGCGCTCACGGTCCGGGGGCGCCCGCTCTGGGGTGCGGTGCTCGCCGGTGTCGGGGTCTTCACGAACCCGCTGGCGCTGATCGTCGGCGGCGTGTTCCTCGCCGCCGACTTCGTCGCTCGCCCCGGCCTGCGCCGGCGCCTGCTGCTCTTCGCCGCGGGCCTGGCGCCGTTCGTCCTCGCCCGCCTCCTCGTGGGCCTCGTGTTCGCCGAGCCCGGGTGGTATCTCGACCAACTTCTGCAGGCCGTGCTCTACGTGAGCTTCGCCGTCGTCGGCGTGACCCTGGCGCTGGTCAACGAAGCTCACCCGCGCCGTCCGTTCGTGCTGCTCTTCGTCATCTACGGCGCCGTCGTGCTGGGGACCACGATCGTCCCGGGGAGCCCGCTCGGCAGCAACGTCGGCCGCTTCTTCATGGTGTTCGCCTTCAGCGTGCTCTTCTTCCTGCGCCAGGACCGGTTCCGGCGCCCCTTCGGCAGCCGCTGGCTGCCGTGGGCGCTGCTGCCCGTCCTCGGCTTCGCCGGCCTGCAGATGAGCACCCCGGTGAGTCACTACTTCACGGCGCGCGACGAACTGCCGGCGACGACGAGGGAGTTCTGGGCGCCGGCGCTGGCCGCCGCCGAGCGCTACGACGACCCCGACCACCGGCTGCACGTGGTCGCGCCCCGGCGACACTTCGAAGCCTGGTACCTGCCCGAGGCGGGGCACCCGATCACGCGCGGCTGGTATCGGCAGGCCGACGCCCTCCACAACCGCATCTTCTACATCTCGTACGGCCCCGAGCAGTACGTGACGTGGCTGCGCTCGATGGGTGTCGAGTACATCCTGCTGCCCGACGATCCGCTCGACCCCTGGAGCCGGCGCGAGCCCGGGATCCTGGCGCGCTCGCCGGCCTTCGAGCTCGTGGAGGAGACCGGTGACTGGACCGTCTACCGGCTGCGCGACGCCGAGGGCCTCGTGCAGCCGCTCGACGGCGGCGCGGGGCGGGTCGTGGACTACGACCACCTCAGCCTGCGCGTCGAGGTCGACCGACCCGGCCGCTACCTCGTCAAGGTCACGTCGACACCCTTCTGGCGACTGGACGGCGTGCGCGGCAGCCTCGGCGCGACGCGCGGGCGCTTCGTCGTGCTCCAGGCCAAGGAGGCCGGCGTGGCGACGCTGCGCTTCGACTTCGACTGGGGGATCGCCGCGCGGCAGCTCTTCTGAGGGCGCCGCGGCGCCCGGCTGCGTCGCCGGCGCGGCGCCGGAGCGACCCTCACGCGGTCATGTAGACTGCGCCCATGGCGCGCCCGCGACTCTCGCCCGAGGTCTTCGCCCTGCCCGCCGAGCGCATCCGCGACGGGTACTACTCCGACGCCTACTTCAACCACACGAAGCACGTGCTCGAGGCGCACGACCTGCATCCGCGCGTGCTCATGCAGGTCTTCCAGAAGCACCCGGGGGTGATCGTCGGCGGCGTCGACGAGGCGCTCGCCGTGCTCAGGCTCTGTGCCGGGCGTCACGAGGGTGAGGGAGACGCCGCGCGCTGGCGGCCGGGCTGGGACCAGCTCGAGGTGCGCGCTCTCTACGACGGCGACGAAGCCGGTGCGTGGGAGACGGTCATGACCGTCGAGGGTGACTACTCGCTGTTCGCCCACCTCGAGACCGTGTACCTCGGGGTCCTCACGCGGCGCACGCTGATCTCGACCAACGTGCGCCGCGTGGTCGCCGCGGCGCGGGGCAAGCCGATCCTCTTCTTCCCGGCGCGCTTCGACCACTACAGAGTGCAGACCGGCGACGGCTACGCCGCCCACATCGCCGGCGTGATCGGCGTGTCGACCGACGCCCAGGCGTCGTGGTGGGGAGGCAAGGGCATCGGCACCGTCCCGCACGGGCTGATCGCCGCCTGCGGCGGCGACACTGTCGAGGCGACGCAGCGCTTCGCCGACGTCTACTACCCCGAGGTCAACGTGGTCGCGCTGGTCGACTTCGACAACGACAGCGTGACCACGGCGCTCGAGTGTGCCCGCGGGTTGGGAGAGCGACTCTGGGGCGTGCGCCTCGACACCTCGGACACGATGGTCGACCGTGCCCTGTGGGACCGCATGGGCACGTTCCGGCCCAACGGCGTCGCCCCCGAGCTCGTGCGCGCCGTGCGCGAGGCTCTCGACGCCGAAGGCTTCACCCACGTGCGGATCGTCGTCTCCGGCGGTTTCGACGACGAGCGCATCGCCGCCTTCGAGGCCGCCGGCGTGCCGGCCGATGCCTACGGGGTGGGCAGTCGCCTGCTGCGCGGCAACACCGACTACACCGCCGACGTCGTCCGGGTCGACGGCCGGCCGTGTGCGAAGCAGGGACGGGAGTACCGGCCCAACCCGCGGCTCGCGATGGTGGAGTGACTCCGGCTCCGCACGGCGCCCGTCGGCCTCCGGGCGTGTCCGAGGCCGGCAGCGGGAAAGGACACGCCATGGACCTGGAGCCGGACACCCCGCGCAAGACCATCATCGTCGTCGACATGATCAACGCGTTCTGCCGCTTCGGGAGCCTCGCCAGCCCGCGGCTCGACGCCGTGACCGCGCCGATCCGGGCGCATCTCGAGCGCGAGGTCGCGGCCGGCGCCGACGTCGTCTTCCTGATCGACACCCATGCACCGGACGACGCCGAGTTCGCGATGTTCCCGCCGCACTCCGTCGAAGGCTCGGGCGAGGACGAGATCGTGCCCGAGCTGGCCCCGTTCGCCGGGCACGGCCACGTGGTGCGCAAGCGGCGCTACTCAGGGTTCCACGGCACCGAGCTCGAGGCCCTCCTCGAGCGCCTGCGTCCCGACGTCGTCGAGGTCGTGGGCGTGTGCACCGACATCTGCGTGCTCCACACCGTCGCCGACCTGCGCAACCGCGACTACGAGGTCGTGGTCAGGGCCGACCTGGTGGCGACCTACGACGCCCCGGGACACCCGGGCGACGAGATCGACCGCTTCGCCCTCGACCACATGCGCGACATCCTCGGAGCGCGTGTCGAGGGCCGCCCGGCCCGCTGACCACGGACGGCCTGCCGTCGTGGGGCGGGGTCGGCACAGGGCCTGCTTTCGCCCCGCCATTCGGGCTTGTCGCGCCGTCGTCGTGGCCCCGGGCGCGGCGAAGCCTCTCCTGAGTGCGCCGCGCGCGGCGGTCCGGCTCAGGGCGTGGGCTCAGGTGTGGGCGTGCCGGGCACCTCGTCCTCGGCGAGCAGGGACACGAACTGGGCGGCGGAGCGCCCGAGCTCGCTGTCCGGGTCGAGCTCGGCCGCCCTGTCCCACTCGGCGACGGCGCGGGCCAGGTCCTGGTGGGCGAAGGCGACGACCGCCAGCTGGTAGTGGGCCTCCTGCAGCTCCGGCCAGCGTTCGACGGCAGTCTCGAGGGCGGTGAAGGCCTGCTTCCGCCGGCCCTGTCGGTAGTGGACGAGCGCCAGGCGCACGTGGGCCACGGGGCCCAAGGCGTCGTCGTCGAGGAGCTCGGTGTAGATGAGGGCCGCCTTGCGGTACCGCTGCGCCGTGACGTAGCTGTCGGCCAGCTCCAGCTTGAGCTCGGGGTCGTCGGGATCGGCGGCCAGGCTGCGCTCGAGCACGTCGCACCGCAGCCGCGCCACGGCGACGTCGCCCATGACGATGGAGGCCTCGTCGCCCCGGGTGGCGCGCCGGGGGGTCTGGTCGACGCCGTCGTCCGTGCGGCTGCCGACGGCGATGGCCACGGTGACGGCCGCGACCGCGACGATGATGGCGATGAGGCCGACGTGCTCTCTCACCGGGGCGCCCTCACGGAAGGAAGGTCTCGAGGGCTCGGAGTATACCGCAGGTGGGCGCCGGCCTCGGCCGGCGGAGGGCCTTCGCGGACGACGCCGCAGTTGACCGCACCACGGCGCGGCCGGTACAGTCAATCGGACCGAGATGGTCCGGTCTGAAGTCGAGGAGGAGCTCGTGGGTCTGCAACTGACGCGGGGCGCGGAGTACGGTCTGCGCGCGATGATGTACCTGGCGCGCGTGCCCGAGGGTGAGGTCGCCTCGCTGCGCGAGATCGGCCGCGAGCAGGAGATCCCCGAGAGCTTCCTCGCCAAGATCCTGCAGACGCTGGTGCACGCCGGGCTGGCGAGCTCGCAGCGCGGGGCGCGCGGAGGCTTCTCGCTCGCGCGGCCGGCCGAGGCGATCAGCGCCCGCGAGGTGATCGAAGCCGTCGACGGCCCCATCGCTCTGAACGGCTGCGTCGTCTGGCCCGAGGAGTGCGGTCGCAGCGAGCGCTGCCCTATGCACGACGTCTGGGTCGAGGCGCAGGACGCGATGATGCGCGTGCTCGACGGCGTGCATCTCGACGCGCTCGCGCACGAGCACGCCGTCTGACCTTCGTTCGCGTCGCCGTCGCGCACGCGCACGCCGTCTGACGTCGGTGCGCGTCGCCGGCCTCGGCGCAGCACCCGAGCCGGGCTCGCCGCCGACCTCCCGGCGTCGCACCGCCTGAGCCCGGCCGGCCTCGCCGCGGCCGCCGTCTCTCGGCGTCACGCCTCCTGCGCCTCGCCGGCTTCACCGCCGGCGTCGTCGCCGCGCCGGGAGGGGCGATCGTCGTAGCCCTCGGGGTGCTCCCGCAACCACGCCCAGGCGTCGCCGACGGCGTCGCCCAGCGTGCGTCGCGGCCGCCATCCGAGAAGGCGGGCGGCGAGGTCGTTGGAGGCGACCAGCGCCGGGGGGTCGCCCGGACGCCGTGCGACGGTGCGGCGGCGCAGCGTACGCCCCGTCACCGTCTCGACGGCGGCCAGCACCTCGAGGACGCTGGCGCCGGTGCCGGTGCCGAGGTTGCAGGCGCCGCTCGCCGACGGGAGCAGTTCGAGGGCGGCGATGTGCGCCTCGGCGAGGTCGACGACGTGCACGTAGTCCCGCACGCAGGTGCCGTCCGCGGTGGGGTAGTCCTGCCCGTACACCTGCAGCTCGCCGCCGTCGCGCGCCGCGCGCAGGGCGAGGGGGACGAGGTGCGACTCGGGGTCGTGGTCCTCGCCGCACGGACCGTCGGCGCCGCAGGCGTTGAAGTAGCGCAGGGCGAGGGAGGCGAGGCCGTCACGGGCGGCCGCCTCCGCCAGCAGGCGCTCGGCGGCGAGCTTGGTCGCGCCGTACGGGTTCTCCGGACGAAGGACGGCCGTCTCGGCGATCGGCACCGTGTCGGGGGCGCCGTAGACCGCGGCCGTCGACGAGAACACCAGGCGCGTCACCCCCGCGGCCCTCATGGCCTCGAGCAGGGCCTCCGTCCCTCCGACGTTGACGTCGTGGTACAGCTCCGGGCGGGCGACCGACTCGGCCACCTCGGCGAGGGCGGCCATGTGCACGACCGCCTCGCAGCGCTCCGTCTGCAGAAGGCGGCGCACGAAGGGCGCGTCGCGCACGTCGCCGACGACGAGGCGCGCGCCCGCGGCGACCGCTGCGGCGTGGCCGCGCGAGAGGTCGTCGAGCACGGTCACGGCGTGGCCGCGGGCGACCAGCCGGGCGACGATCACGCTGCCGATGTAGCCGGCTCCGCCGGTGACGAGGACGTGCATGCGTCGCTCCCGTGTCGACTGGCCAGCGTCGAGTCTGGTCGAGTCGATGCTATCAGGCGCCGGATGTCGAACGGCCGCGGCCCGGGGGCGTGTCGCTCCCGGGCCGCGGCCGGAACGTGCCGTCGAGGCTGTCTCTGCGGCGCGACCGCGCCGACCGGGTCAGCCTCAGCCGAAGGGGCTGCCCGTGGGCGCCCCGCAGGAGCCGCCGAAGTTGCGCAGGAAGCTCGTGAACTTCTGCCGCACCTCGGTGGACCCGCACTGCGGGCACTCCTTGTGCTCGTCGTCCAGGAAGCCCTTCAGGTACAGCTCGAATTGGTGTCCGCAGTGCTCGCAGACGAGGTCGTAGGTGGCCATGCGCCTCCAGCGGTCGCCGATGTATACCCTGTGGGGTATTCTACCTGAAGGGAGCCGAAGGGCAAACACCGAATCACGAGTGAGCTCCCTGACAGAATCGGAGACGGACGGGCCTGCCGGCCCACCGGCGGCGAGACGACGAGGCGCGGCGTGAGCGCGGCCCCGCTGTCGGCCGACCGGCATGAGGAGGAGCATGGACGCCAAGCGGATCATCACCGTCGTCGCCGTCGCGGCGATCGCCGTCATCCTGGTCCTCGTCCTCGCGCGCGGCTGCGGCGACGAGGCGGCGACCACCGGGGGCGGAGGGAGCACGGCGCTCGCCGGCGAGACCCTCGACGGCCAGAGTTTCGACCTCGCCGACACGAGCGGCCAGACCAGGGTCGTCAACTTCTTCGCCTCGTGGTGCCCGCCGTGCAACGAGGAGGCCCCCGGGCTCGTCGCCTTCGCCGCGTCGCACCCGGACGTCGCCGTCGTCGGTGTGGCCACGAGTGACGCCCGAGACGACGCCGTCGGTTTCGTGGAGCAGTACGGCATCGGGTTCCCCGTCGTCTTCGACGCCGCCGGCGAGCTCGGCGCGGCCTGGGACATCGAGTACCTGCCGACCACCCTGTTCCTCGACGCCGAGGGCCGCGAGGTCGAGCGTATCGTCGGGGGCGCGACGCAGGCCCAGTTCGAGGAGAAGCTCGCGGCCGTGCAGTAAGGGGTGGGGGTCCTCGCTCTCATCGCCGTGCCGGCAGGGATCGTCTCCCCGTCCGCGACTCTGGGCGTCACGGTCGAATCGCTCTCGCTGGCCTCGGCGGGGCTCGCCTTCGTCGCCGGCCTGCTCTCCTTCCTCTCGCCCTGCGTGCTGCCCCTGCTGCCGGTGTACCTCTCGTTCGTCTCCGGCATGGGGGTCGACGAGCTCGCCACCGGCCGGCGACGGCTGCTCGGCGTCTCGTTGCTCTTCGTCGCCGGCTTCACCGCCGTCTTCGTGGCGCTGGGCGCCGGTGCCGGCGGCGTCGGCGCCCTGCTCACCGACTACCGCCGCGAGCTCGAGGTGGTCGCCGGCGCCTTCGTCGCCCTGAGCGGCCTCGCCGTGGCCGGCCTGATCAGCCTGCCCGAACGCGGCATCGGTCTGTCGCCGCGGCTGCGGGGGCCGGCGGGCGCCGTCCTGACCGGGGCGGCGCTGGCCGTCGCCTGGACGCCGTGCGTGGGCTACGTCCTCGGCGCGATCCTCAGCATGGCCGCGTCGAGCCAGAGCGCGTTCGACGGCGCGCTCCTCCTGCTGATGTACTCCGTCGGGCTCGGCGTGCCCTTCGTCGCCGCGGCCTTGGCCTTCGGCTGGGTGAGTGCCCGCCTCGACGTCGTCAAGCGTCACTACGCGACGGTCAGGGTGGTCGCCGGGGCGATCATGGTGGTCGCGGGCGTCCTCATGATGCTGGGCGTCTTCTCGCGCCTCAGCGGCTGGCTGCCGGCCTTCGACCTCGGCGGGTTCTGACCGGCGAGCTCCCGGTATGCTTGCCCGGTGAGCGCCCGCCACCGCATACCCGAGCTCTCGGCGGCCGGCCGCGGCGCAGCCGCCGCGCTGCGGCGACTGACGGCCGGCCGGGTCGGCGACACCCCCCTCACCCGCTGGCTCTACGCGACCGACGCCTCCGGGTACCGCGTCGTCCCGGAGGTGGTGCTCGTCGCGGGCTCGACCGACGACCTGATCGCCGCCGCCGTGGTCGCCGCCGAGCACGGTCTGCCGCTCACGCTGCGCGGCGCGGCCACGAGCCTCGCCGGGCAGGCGATCGGCCCCGGCATCGTCGTCGACTGTTTCAGGCTCTCGCGCATCCTCGCCGTCGACCCGGAGCGGCGTACTGCGCGTGTCGAGCCCGGAGTCGTTCAGGCTCAACTCAACCGCGCCGTCGCCGTGCACGGCCTCGAGTTCGGCCCCGACACCTCCACGGTCGACCAGGCGACGATCGGCGGCATGGTCGGCAACAACTCGTCCGGGTCGCGCTCGATCGTCTACGGCGAGACGCGCGACAAGACGCTCCGCGTCGCCGCCGTGCTCCCGGGGGGCGAGGAGGTCGTGGCCGCTCGATCGACGACCGCAGACCCCGGCGACGGGCTGCGCGGATCGGCCGCCGCGCGTGTCGGCAGCGCGCTGCGCGAGGTCGCCGCGGCCGTTGCCGCGGCGGGCGTGGAGTGCTACCCGCAGACCGCGCGCTGTACGACAGGGTACGACCTGCGCACCCTGCTGGGGCCGGCGCCCGACCCGGCTCGCCTGCTCGCCGGCTCCGAGGGCACCCTGGCGGTGTTCACCGAGATCGAGGTCGCGCTCGACCCGCGCCCGGCACAGCGGCTCGGCGCGGCCTTCACCTTCGCCACGGTGCGCGACGCCCTCGAGGCCAACGTCGTGCTGCTCGCCACCCGTCCCTCGGCCGTCGAACTGCTCGACCTGGACCCACTGCGTGCGTCCCCGAGTCTCACCGCCTTCCGGCGGATGGCGGCGCTCCTGGACGGCGACGAGCAGGCCATGCTCATCGTCGAGTACCAGGGCGAGCCGGAAGAGGTCGCCGACGGCTTGGCCCGGCTCCGTTCGCTCGAGTCGGGCCTCGGCGCCCGTCGCACCATGGCGCTCGACGAGCCCGCGGCGATGGCCGAGGCTGCGGCTCTCCGCCGCGCCGCGCTGCCGCTGCTCATGGGGGCGCCCGGCGCCGAGCGACCCGCATCGTTCGTGGAGGACACCGCGGTGGCCCCGGAGCGCCTCGCCGACTTCGTCGACGAGTTCCGCCGGCTGGTCGCCGCGCACGGGGCGCGGGCTTCGTTCAGCGGGCACGCCTCGGCCGGCTGCCTCCACGTGCGGCCGCTGCTCGACCTCAAGTCGGCCGCCGGGGTGGCGACGATGGCCGCGCTCGCGGACGAGGTCGCACGACTCGTCGCCGGGTACCACGGGGCGCTCTCCGGCGAGCACGGGTGCGGGCGCTCGCGCTCGTTCTTCCTGCCGCAGCTCTACGGGCCCGAGTTGTACGGGGCGATGGTCGCCCTCAAGGACGCTTTCGACCCCGACCGTCTGCTCGCACCGGGCGTGCTCGTCGAGGGCCGGCCGGTGACCGTCGATCTCCGCTTCGGGGCCGACTACCGCGCGGACGGCGCCTGGCGGCCCCGCCTCTCGTACGCCGCCGAGGGCGGCTTCGACGCCGCCGTGGAGCGCTGCTTCGGGGCCGGGCTCTGCAAGAAGACCACCGGGTCCATGTGCCCGACGGCGATGATCGACCGCGACGAGCTGCTCAGCACGCGGGCGCGCGCCAACGCGCTGCAGGGCGTGCTCTGTGGCGCCGTGTCTCTGGACGCCATCGGCGAGGACGAGTTCCGCGAGGTCCTCGGTAGCTGCGTCGCCTGCAAGGCCTGCAAGGCGGAGTGCCCCGCCGGGGTCGACATGGCGGCGCTCAAGGTCGAGTGGCTCGCCGAGCTTCGGGCGCGGCGGGGGGTGCCGCCGCTGGCGCGCGCCATCGGCGACTTCCGCCGCCTCGCCCGCCTCGCCGCTCCGCTGGCGCCGGCGATCGACGGTCTGGCGCGTACCGGACTCGCGCGCCGCCTCGCCCCGCTCGTCGGCGTCGCCGCCGAGCGCCCGCTGCCGTCGTTCGCGCGACACTCGCTGAGCGCGCGGCTCGCCGCTGCCGGGGCGCCCGGAGCTCGGCCGGACGATCCACTCGCCGGGGGCGTCGTGCTCTTCGCCGACTGCTTCGTCGAGCACCAGGAGCCCGAGATCGGCGAGGCCTTCGTACGGCTCCTCAGCGCGGCGGGGGTCGGCGTGACCCTGATCGACGCCGGCTGCTGCGGTCGCACCGCGCTGTCGACCGGCCAGATCGAGCTTGCCCGTCGCCGGGCGCGCAGGTGCCTCGCGGCGCTCCATGAGGAGGTAGGGGCCGGGCGACGGGTGGCGGTCGTCGAGCCGAGCTGTCTCTCGATGATCCACGACGACTGGCGGCGTCTCCTGCCCGGCGACGAGCGCGTCGCCGAGGTCGCCGCGGCCAGCCGGCCGGCGCTCGAGATCGTCGCCGACCTCGCCGTGGCCGGCCGGCTGCGCTTCCGCCCCGGCGGTGCCGCCGTCTTCCACCCGCACTGTCACGAGCGCGCCGTCTTCACGCCGGCGGCCAGCGAGCGTGCCCTGCGCGCGGTCGACGGCCTCGAGCTGGAGGTGCTCGACTGCGGCTGCTGCGGCATGTCGGGGGTGTTCGGCTACGAGAAGGAGCACTACGCGACCAGCGTGGCGATCGCCGAGCACGCGCTGCTCCCGGCGCTGCGGGCGGCCCGGCCCGACGCGGCGATCCTCGCCAGCGGCACGTCGTGCCGCACGCAGATCGCCGACCTCGCCGGCCGCACGGCCCTGCACCCGCTGGTGTTCCTCGCCGCACGCCTCGAAGGCTGAGGCCGCCGGCGCCGAGGAGTGCGCGCCGGTCGGCTCCCGGAGGGCCGGGCGACGGGGTTGAGCCGCCCCGGCGCTGCATCTAAGCTGTGCAGGACGGCACGTCGATGAGAGCCGTCGGCACGACGACCGAGCGGTGGTGACCACGTCCATGGCCGAGCGCAGCGCGCCCGAAGCCAGGAGCGAGACGGCGGACGCGCGTCGCCCGCGGCGCAAGGCCGCGGGCGTCCACATCGACCCCGAGCTCTGCAAGGTCTGCGGCATCTGCGTGGCGCTCTGCCCGCAGGACGTCTTCGACTCCGACGGCCGCGGCGTGCCCGTCGTGGCGCGGCTCGAGGCCTGCACGGCCTGCCGGTTCTGCGAGCTCCACTGCCCCGACTTCGCCATCGCGGTCGAGGCGGCGTCCACGCCGGCCGAAGATGAGGCCGCCGGGGCCGGCCGCGGCGCGGCCGTGCCGGCTGAGGCGGCCGGGCCGGGCGACGCGGTCGCGCCGGATCTCGAAGAGGAGAGCTCCTGATGCCCGCCGAGCGCCGTCTCCTGCAGGGCAACGAGGCCGTCGCCGAGGGCGCCATCGCCGCCGGCGCCCGCTTCTTCGCCGGCTACCCGATCACCCCCTCGACCGAGATCGCCGAGACCCTCTCGCGCCGCATGCCCGAGGTCGGCGGCACCTTCATCCAGATGGAGGACGAGATCGCCTCCATCGCCGCCGTCGTCGGCGCCTCCCTGGCGGGCGTCAAGTCGCTGACCGCGACCTCCGGCCCGGGCTTCTCGCTGATGCAGGAGATGATCGGCTACGCGGCCATGACCCAGGTGCCGTGCGTGATCGTCGACGTGATGCGCGGGGGACCCTCGACCGGCCTCCCCACCGAGCCCAGCCAGGGCGACGTGATGCAGGCCCGCTGGGGCACCCACGGCGAGCACTCGGTGATCGTGCTCGTGCCGAGCTCGGTCGAAGAGTGCTACACGCTCACGGTCGACGCCTTCAACCTCTCGGAGCAGTACCGCACGCCCGTCATCGTCCTCTCCGACGCCATGGTCGGGCACATGCGCGAGGCCGTGGCGCTGCCGCTCCCCGAGGAGCTTCGCATCGCCGAGCGCGGCGAGCCCGACGTGGACCCCGAGGAGTACGACACCGTGATGTCGACGCTCGACAACATCCTGTCGCGACCCGACCTCGGGTCGCGCTTCCAGGTGCACGTCACCGGCCTCGTCTACAACCGCCGCAGCGGTGTGCCCGAGACGGGGAGCCTCGACGTCGCCCAGGACCTGGGCCGCTACCTGCGCGAGAAGATCTACCACCACCGCGATGCCATCGTGCGCGTCGAGGAGTTCATGATGGAGGGCGCCGAGGTCGCGATCTTCGCCTACGGCTCGGTCGCCCGGGCGGCGCGCGCCGTCGTCAGGTGGGCCCGCGCCCAGGGGGTGCCGGTCGGCCTCGTGCGGCCGATCACGCTCTGGCCCTTGCCGACGACCGCCGTCGACCACATGGCCGAGCAGGTCCGTACCGTGATCGTGCCCGAGATGAACATCCGCCAGATCGCCTGGGAGGTCCAGGCGGCCGTCGGCGGCCGGGCGCGGGTCGTCGACTACGGCCGCGTCGACGGCGCCCTGATCACCCCCGAGCAGATCAAGGACCTCGTGAAGAAGGAGTTCCACTATCACCGCTTTAGTTGACGAGCTGAAGCTCGAACAGCCGCCGACCGACGACCGCCTGCCGAAGGTGACGCGCCACGCGACGGCCGAGATCCGCGAGCGCCTGCGCAGCGCGAAGACGCTGTGGTGCCCGGGGTGCACCAACGGCATCGTCACGCGGGCGATGATCGACGCCTATCTCTCGCTCGGGCTCGACCCCGAGAAGGTGACCGTCGTGGCCGGCATCGGCTGCGCCGGCAGGATCACCGCCTACCTCAACTACTCGACCGTCCACACCGCCCACGGCCGCGCCCTCGCCGTCGCCACCGGCGCCAAGCTCGCCGACCCGGAGCTGATCGTGAGCGTCGTGATGGGCGACGGCGACTGCGCGGCGATCGGCGGCAACCACCTGATCCACGCCGCCCGGCGCAACGTCGACCTGACGGCGATCGTCTTCAACAACGACATCTACGGCATGACCGGCGGGCAGGCCGGGCCGACGACCCACGGGGGCGACCTCTCCAAGACCAGCCCCTTCGGCCACCCCGAGCCCGCCTTCGACATCTGCGAGCTGGCCCGTGCCGCGGGGGCGACCTTCGTCGCCCGCGGCACGCCGTACGCCTACCTCAAGCTGGTCCAGCTCCTCGCCGGCGGGATCGTGCACAAGGGCTTCTCGCTGGTCGAGGTCATGTCCAACTGTCCCACCTACTACGGGCGCTTCAATCAGACGCCGGTGCCCGCCGAGATGCTCAAGCTGCAGCAGAAGCAGGCGGTGCCGGTCGAGAAGTACAAGGCCGGGGCGCCGATGACCGAGGAGCAGTTCCCGGTCGGCGTGCTGCACCACGTCGAGCGCGTCGAGTACCTCGAGGCCTACGAGGAGGTGCGGCGGCGTGCCACCGGCATCAAGGTCTGACGGCGCCGTGCCCCCGGCATCGAGCCCTCACGGGGCCGCCACGACGGCGCCGGGTGCCGACCGTGCCGGTCCGCTCGAGTTTCGCCTCTCCGGCTCCGGCGGCCAGGGCATCATCCTCGCCGCGACCATCCTCGCCGAGGTCGCCTGCACGGCCGGGTACGAGGTCGTCCAGACGCAGAGCTACGGCCCCGAGGCGCGCGGCGGCGCCAGCGCCGCCGAGGTCATCGTCTCGCGGGCGCCCATCGACTTCCCCGAGGTCGAGCGCCCCGACCTCACGCTCTGCCTCTCCCAGGAGGCCTTCGACAAGTACGCCGGGCGCACGCGGGCCGGCGGCTTCGTCGTCTACGACAGCGGCCTCGTCGAGCCGTCGGGCCTCGACGGCAACGCCCGCCTCATCGGCCTGCCCTTCACGACCACCGCGCGCGAGCTCGCCGGCACGCCGCAGGCGGCCAACATGGTCGCCCTCGGCGCGCTCGAAGGCCTGCTCGAGCTGGTGGGGTACCCGGCTCTGGTCGACAGCGTCCACGCCCGCCTGCCACGCAAGCTGCTCGAGGGCAATCTCAAGGCCCTGAACGCGGGCTACGAGGCGGCGCGGTCCGCCTCGCCGCCCGCCTGAGCGCGGTCGCCGTGGACCTCGTCATCGCCTTGGCCGGTGTCATCGGGCTGGGCGTGGCCGTGTACGGCTTCGGCAGCCTCGTCTGGGCGTCGGTCGAGCGCCGCCGGCCGTACGAGGCCCTGCTCGCCGTGGGCGTGGCCGTGGTCGCGGTCGCCCTGCTCGTGGCTTACGGCGACCGTCTGCTGCGCTAGCAGGCGCCGCCCCGTCGGCCGGCCGCCCGGTCGGGCGCGGCACCGCCGGCGCCTCGCGCCGGCTCACCTCGCCTAAGGTCGGCCTCCGATTCTGCCGATATCGCAGGGCAGCACACGTGATGTGCCGCCGCGTCCGTCATCGTGCGTGCGAGTCACACGTGCCGATCAGGGGAGGCAAGCCCGCATGACCAAGCGCCGGATCCTCGTCGTCGACGACGAGCCCGACATCCGCCGGCTCGTCGCGGAGGCGCTCGCCTCGGCCGGCTACGAGGTCGAGGTCGCCGCGGACGGCGACGAGGCGGTGCGCAGGGGCGGCCTCTTCATCCCCGACCTGGTGCTCCTCGACATCATGATGCCGGGCCAGGACGGGTTCACCGTGTACGAGCGACTGCGGCAGAAGCCGTGTGCGCTGGGCTGCCCGATCATCTTCCTGACCGCCAAGCGTGAGATCACCGACAAGCTGCACGGCTTCGACAAGGGCGCCGTGGACTACATCACGAAGCCGTTCCACGTGAAGGAGCTGCTGGCCCGGCTCAAGGTCCATCTCGGCGACCTCGACGCGGTGAAGGGCGACGTGCCCAACCCGATGACCGAGCGCGAGCTCCAGGTGCTGCGCATGCTCGCCGGCGGCAAGACGTACAAGCAGGTCGCACGGGCCCTCGAGCTCTCGCAGAGCACGGTGCGCAACCATCTGCACAACGTCTACCACAAGCTGCAGGTGGTGGACCGCGCGCAGGCGGTGATCCTCAGCCGCGAGAACGGCTGGATCTGAGGATCTGAGGCCTCCGCCGCGGGGCGCGGGGGACCCTCGTCCGACCGCCGGCGGCCCGGCTCAGGCGCCGGCGAACGGCATCTCGTCGATCGACCAGACCTCCGTCGCGCTGCGGCGCTCGCCGCGCCGGCGCTCCCTGATCGGGGCCGCGGCCGGGGCGCCCTGCCGCCGGCGCTCGGTCTGACGGCGGTCGACCACCACGCTGACGTCGCTGCGGCCGGCGTAGCGCTGCCGGAGCTTCTCGTAGAAGAACCCCTCGAGCTGCCTGGGGACCACGATGGTCTTGGGCTGCGCGTTCACGTCGGCTGCGGGCATCGCCCCTCCTCGACATCCTGTGTCTACCACGGTCGCCGCTCCGTGATTCGCCGCGCCCCGGCGGTTCTCCTTGCCGGGAGCGGCGGCCGGGTGCCGGCGTTGTCAGGCTTGACAACGCCGGCACGCGACGCCGCGTCAGGCCCCGCCGGCTCGCGGACCGCGCTCGACGTGGCTGCGCAACGCGAGGGCACACAGGCCGCCGGCGACGCAGATCAGGACGGCGATGACGAACGTCGTGTTGATGGCGTCGGTGAGCCACCCCTTGAAGAGCGTCTCGAACATCGCCGCGGCCTCGGCCGGCAGGTCTGCGGCCCCGGCCGGGGCGCCCATCTGCATGCCGCCCTCGGCGAGTCCGTCGACGATGCGCCGGCGGACCTCGTCGGGCAGGCCGGCGACCGTCTCCACGCCGCTGCGCACGTTGGCCGCGATGCGGTTCTGCAGCACGGCGCCGAGGATCGCGATGCCCATGAGGCTGCCGACCTGCCGTGTCGTGGAGAGCACGCCCGAGGCGTTGCCGACGCGCTCGGGCGGCGCCGTGGCCATGACCGCCGCCGTCACCGGGGCGATGGAGAGGCCGATGCCGATGCCGCTGAGGACGAACGGCGCGAGCAGCGCGGTCGTCGTCGTGTCCGGCGCGAGCGGCTCGCTCCAGGGGAGCAGGCCGGCCATCCAGGCGATGCCGAAGGCGAGCAGGAAGAGGCCGCCGGCGACGATCGAGCGGCTCCCGACCCGGTCGGAGAGCCGCCCGGCGAGCGGGGCGGCGAAGATGATGACGATCGACATCGGGCTCATGACGAGCCCGGCCCGCAGGGCGCTGTAGTCGAGCGCCGTCTGCAGGAAGATCGGGACGGTGAAGAAGACGCCCATCATGCCGGCGCTGAGCAGCAGCCCGGTCAGGTTGCCGGCGAGGAAGTTCACGTGGCGGAAGAGGGCGAAGTCGATCAGCGGCTGATGCACCCTGGTCTCGCGCAGGTAGAAGAGGACCAGCCCCACGGTCGCGGCGATGAAGAGGCCGACGATGGTCGCCGAGCCCCAGCCCAGCCGCTGGCCCTCGACGAGGGCGAAGGTGAGGCAGAACAGGCCGGCCGAGACGAGGGCGACGCCGGGCAGGTCGAGGGTCTCGACGGCGGCCCGGTCGCGTGACTCGGGGACGATGCGCAGGGCGAGGGCGACGCCGATGAACCCGATCGGGATGTTGATGAGGAAGATCCAGCGCCAGCTCGCCGAGTCGACGATGAGGCCGCCGAGGCTCGGGCCGATCGCCGTGGCGAGCCCGGAGACGCCGCCCCAGACGCCCATCGCCGCGCCCCGGCGCGCGGCGGGGAAGACGGCGGCGACGATGCTGAGCGTCGCCGGCATCATCGCCGCCCCGCCGAGCCCCTGGGCGACGCGGAAGGCGATGAGCCAGCCGATGCCGGGGGCGAGGCCGCAGGCGAGCGAGGCGGCGGTGAAGAGCACCATGCCGGAGACGAACAGCCGGCGGCGGCCGTAGAGGTCGCCGAAGCGGCCCAGGGTCACCAGCGTCACGGCGAAGGCGAGGACGTAGGCGTTCATCACCCACTCGACGCCGCTCAGGCCGGTGTCGAGCTCGCGCATGATGTTGGGGATGGCGATGTTCACGATGGTGCCGTCGAGGAGGATCATGAAGAGCCCCACGCAGAGGACGGCGAGGATGGCCCACGGGTTGGCGGCGCCGGCGGCCGGCGGCCGGGAGGCCCGGGAAGGTCCGGCTGTCGTCGCGTCGAGGGTCTGCGGTGCGGGGGAGGCGGCGGAGCTCATCGGGGGCGGTGTCCTTTCAGCCGGTGGAGGAGGGTGTCGAGGAAGGCGATGAGGGCGGCGGGGTCGAGGCCGGGGGCGTCGTCGAACGCGGCCTCGACCTCGTCGTGCCAGCCCGCTTGCATGGCCCCGGCGAGGGCGCGCGCCCGCGGCGAGAGGTCGAGGCGCACGGCGCGGCGGTCGGCGGCGTCGGGCACGCGCTGCACGACGTCCTTCTGCACCAGGCGCTCGACGAGCTCGCTCGCCGCCGCGCGGCCGACGCCGAGCGCGGTGGCCAGCTCGCTCATCGTCGCCCCGGGGCGCCGCGCGAGGGCGACGACGGCGGCCATCTGCCGGGCGGTCAGCTGACGCCCGGCGGCGCGGCGCACGGCGTCGCCGTGCGGCGCCGTCTCGTAGACGGCGACCGCGAGCTCGGGCAGCAGCGCGACGAGCGCGGCCGCGGGGTCATCAACTTCGGGTCCCATAGTGTCAGGGTACCGTACTATCGCCAGAGACGACAAGCCGCGCGGCGCTCCTTCGCGACGGCGCGGGTCGGTCGCCCCGCCGCCATCCCGCGGCGCGACCGCCGCCGTCGCGGCCTCGCGGGCCTTCGGGTACAATCGGGTGGCTTCACGCAAGACCGTTGACGCTGCCGCGACGCCCGTCGCGTGTGCCCGACCAGAGGGAGCTGCGCGTGAACCTGACGATCGACGGCCGCCCCGTGGCGGCCGAGCCGGGGACCACCATCCTGCACGCCGCCCGCCGCGTGGGCGTCGA
>JAZBOM010000121.1:0-2778 GCA_036351205.1 Thermoleophilia bacterium
CCCCGCAGCGGATCGGGGCGCCCGCAGCGTCGCCCGAGGTTTGCGGCAGCCCGGGGTCGCCCCCCCCAAGTAGTGCCGGTCAGCCCGGGTCAGCCCAACGGTTGCGGCGCCAGGCGGCGCGACGCGTTCAGCCCTGCGGCGGTGAGCTGAGCTCTGCCGCGCGGTGGGGCTCAGCCCCGCAACGGGGGGGTGAGCTCGCTCGCCGCCGCCTCGTCGAGCAGCCAGGTGAGCGAGCCCTTGACCGGGGTGACGGCCTGCGCGGGCACCGCCTTCGGCACGCGCAGGCCCTCGAGCACCTCGGCGACCATGCCGGCCTTGTCGGCGCCGCTGACGAGGAACCACACGCGGCGCGCGGCGCCGATCACCGGGAAGGTCACGGTGACGCGCGGTGAGCCGTCCGGCGCCTCCGTCGCCACGGCGAGGCGCTCCACCTCCTCGAGCGCCGGGCTGTGCGGGAAGAGCGACGCCGTGTGCCCGTCGGCGCCGAGTCCGAGGAGCACGAGGTCGAAGACCGGTAGCTCACTCCTCGGCCGCTCGCGCGCGGCCAGGGCGCGGAGCTCCCCGTCGTACAGGTCGGCCGCCCGCTCGGCGCCCTCCTCCCCGCGCACCCGGTGCACGTTCTCGGCGAGGACCGGCACGTGGCGGATGAAGAGCCGCTCGGCGGCGCCGTAGTTGCTGGCGGGGTCGTCCGGGGGCACGCAGCGCTCGTCACCCCAGTAGAGGTGGACGCGGCGCCACGGCACCTTCTGCGTGAACTGCTGGCGCGCCAGCAGGCGGTACAGCGGCTGCGGCGAGGCGCCGCCGCTGAGCGCGACCGCGAAGCGGCCGCGGGCCGCGGCGGCCTCCTGGGCCGCCTGGGCGAAGAGGTCGGCGGCGCGCCCCGCGAGGGCGTCGCCGTCGGCAAGGATCTCGATGGTCACGGTGCACCTCCGTCACGGGGCCCGCCTTCGAGCCCCCACTCGGGGCGCCGCCAGGCGTTGCCGTCACGCGCCACGAGCGCGTCGGCGGCCTCCGGCCCCCACATCCCGGCTTCGTAGATCGGCAGCCTGCCGCGCGGCGCCGTCGACCACGCCTCGAGGATCGGCGCCATGGTGCCCCAGGCCTCCTCGACCTGGTCGCCGCGCTTGAACAGCGTGATGTCGCCCTGGATCACGTCGACCAGCACGGTCTCGTAGGCGCTGAACGGCAGCTCGCGCAGGCTGCTGCCGTACGAGTAGTCCATGTACACGGGCTGCAGGGCGACCTCCTGCCCGGGCACCTTGGACTCGATCCGCAGCGAGAAGCCCTCGTCGGGCTGCACGCGGAGCACGAGCTGGTCGGGGACGAGCCCTCCCTGCCCGGCGACCGCGTCGCGGAAGAGCAGGACCGGCGGCTTACGGAACTGGATGGCGATCTCGGTCACCCTGCGCGCCAGCCGCTTGCCGGTGCGCAGGTAGAAGGGGACGCCCTGCCAGCGCCAGTTGTCGACGAGCAGCTTGATCGCGGCGTAGGTCTCGGTGATGGAGTCCGGGGCGACCTTGGGCTCTTCGCGGTACGCCGGCACCGTGCCTCCGTCGATGACGCCGCGCACGTACTGCCCGCGCACGGCGAACAGGTCGACCCGGTCGCGTGGGATCGGCCGCACGGCGCGCAGCAGCTTCACCTTCTCGTCGCGGATCGCCTCGGCGTCGAAGGTGACCGGCGGCTCCATCGCCACCAGGGCGAAGAGCTGGACGAGGTGCGGCTTGATCATGTCGCGCAGGGCGCCGGCCTCTTCGTAGTACGTGCCGCGGTGCTCGACGCCCAGCGTCTCGGCGGCGGTGATCTGCACGTGATCGACGTAGCGCCGGTTCCAGATCGGCTCGAAGAGCGTGTTGGCGAAGCGCAGGACGAGGAGGTTCTGGACCGTCTCCTTGGCGAGGTAGTGGTCGATGCGGTACACCTGCCGCTCGTCGAAGACCTCGCGCAGGATGGCGTTGAGCTCGGCGGCGCTCGCCAGGTCGCGGCCGAACGGCTTCTCGACGACGATCCGCGTCCAGCCGTGTACGGAGACGGCGGGTCCGCCGGGGGCCGGCGGCGCGACCGCTGTGCGCGCCGGCTCGCCGGACGACGGCGGGCCGGGCGGGTCGGCGGCGGCCTCGTGCGTGGTCGCGCGAGCTCCGCGGCCGGCGACTCCCGCCCCGGGGTGGCTCGCCCGGGGCGCCCCGGCCGACGTGCCGGCCCACGCTCCCCGACGTGCCAGGCCTCCGGCAGCGAGGCCGCGGACGATCACGGGGAACTGGCTGGGCGGCGTCGCCAGATAGAAGACGCGGTTGCCGGCGGTGCCGCCGTGCCGGTCGAGCTCGTCGAGCACGGCGGCCAGGCGCTCGTAGGTCGCGGGGTCGTCGAACCCGCCCTGGACGTAGCGCGGTGCGCGGAGGACGCGCTCGCACGCCTCGCCGTCGGCCTGCTCCTCGCCGTAGTGGTCGTCGACGGCCTGCAGGAGCCGGTCGCGCATGATCTCGTCGTCGAGCGGGCGACGGCCGACGCCGACGATCGTGAACGCGTCGGGGAGCACGCCGTGGCAGGCCAGATCATAGAGCGCCGGGATCAGCTTGCGGTGCGCCAGATCGCCGGTGACGCCGAAGATGACCAGCGCACAGGGCTCGAGCGCCGAGCCCGAGGGGAAGGGTGACGGGGCGGCCGTGGCGCGGCGCGCCACAGCCGCCCCGTCACCCTTCCCCTCGCGCTCGGCGCTCGAGCCCTGCGCCCTGGTCATCTTCGGCGTCACCGGCGACCTCGCGCACCGCAAGCTGATCC